>JBCDGX010000089.1:0-12723 GCA_038750805.1 Myxococcota bacterium | reverse complement strand
GCGGCGTCGACCGAGGCGAAGGTGATGATGGCGTAGCCGCGGGACTGGCCCGAGTCGTCGGTGACGAGTTGGCAGTAGGAGGCGCCGGAGCCGGCGAAGATGTTGTCGAGGTCCGCCTGCGTCGTGGCGAACGGCAGGTTCCCGCAGAACACGCGTTCCGACGGCGGCGGGTCGTCGCGCCGTCCACCCCCGCCTTCGCCGAAGGAGCGCCGGCGTGGGCCTTCGTCGTAGGTCCGGCGCTGCGGGCCGCCGCCGCCGCGGCCGAAGGGACGGTCCTCGGGCCGGGAGTCCACGCGCACGATCAGCCGGCGGCCCTGCATCTCCACGTCGTGGAAGGTCGCGATCGCCTTCTCCGTGCTCGCCACGTCCGCGAACGACGCCAGCGCGAAGCCCTTGGACTGGCCGTTGTAGTTCCGCTTCACCTCGCACCACGTCACGTGCCCCGCCTGACTCAGGTACGCCTCCAGGTCCTCGCTCGTCACCGACCACGACAGATTCCCCACGAACAGCTTCGGCACCTCCGCCTGCTCCTCCAACGACAGCCCCGCCAGCTGCTCCTCCGGCGCCGGCTCCTCCGCCCCGCACCCGAGGAGCGTGACCAGCAAGGCGATCTCGAGCGTCCGCATGCGCCGCACCCTACCTCCGTCGCCGCGGCCGGCCCGAGCCCTCTACTGGAGCACGAAGCGAACGGGCTGCTTCAGCGGCGGGAGCTCCGTCTCGCCGAGGCGCTGCCGCAGGTTCACCTCGATCATCCGCGTGATGGCCGAGAGCGGGAGGTCGTGGTTGTCGAGGCCGAAGGGGTCCTCGATCTCGTCGCCCACCGAGTCCAGCCCGAAGAAGGCGTAGCTCACGAGGAGCACCACGATGGGCGTGTAGAGGTTCACCACGTCCACGAGCCCGAGCGGCAGGCAGAAGCAGTAGACCGCGACGATGCGGTGCAGCAGGAGGTTGTAGCTGAAGGGGATCGGCGTGGCCTTGATGCGCTCGCAGCCGCCCTGCACGCCCGCCAGCTCCGTGAGCGAGCCCTCGAGCACGGGCAGGTGGTAGGCGTTCAGGAGCCCCTCGTCCCAGGCCTGGCGATACTCGTCGCCGAGGCGCTGGAGGAGCGCGATGGGCCGGTTGAGCTCCGGCCGGAGCGCCTCGAGCTCGGCGTGGTCGAGGAAGGGCTCGAGCTCGCTCAGATCGTCCTGGCCTCGAAGGTGGAGGCGCAGCGCATGCACGTAGGCGATGAGCCGGTAGGTGCAGCGCTTGTGAAGCGCGTGGACCTCGGCGTTCGTCGCGAGGTCCTCGTGCGCCGTCGTCCGGTAGCCGGGCCGCCCGACGTTCGCGTCGCCGATGAGCGTGAGCATCTGCCGGGTCAGCGTCCGGCTCGCGTTCACGACCCGGCCCCAGAGCTTCCGCCCCTCCCAGAAACGGTCGTAGGAGGTGTTGTTCCGGAAGCCGAGGAAGATGCCGAGAGCGAGGCCGATGAGACTGAAGGGCGTGATCGTCAGGTCGAGGTGGAGACCGTCCGGCTCCCGCCAGTGCAGGTAGGTGATCACCGAAGCGAACGCCGTCACGGCCAGCAGGCGCGGCCAGGTCGTGGTCAGCGTGCTCCCGCGCACCATGAAGAGCGTCGCGAACCAGCTGCTCCGCTTCCGTACGATCATCCCTCCCCGTTTACGGGCGATGACCGGCTACGGGCAAGACCCTTCGGGTCTACCGTGCTCGAACCTCGGCCAAAGCGGCCGAAGCCCGCCTCAACTCTCGGGCTTCCCGAAGCGCCGCATAGGCGGCGGCGGGTGCTCGGAGCGGCTCGGCGCGGGACCGTCCTCGGGCCACACGACCTCCGGGACCGGATGCCCCGGCTTCGCGAGTAGGTAGCCCTGACCGAAGTGGCAGCCCTGGTCGATCACGGCCTTCAGGTCGTCGACGGACTCGATGCCCTCGGCGACGACCGAGGCCCCGAGCTCCTCGCAGAGGCGCACGACGTTGCGCATGAGGATGCGCTTGCGGCGGTTCTCGGCGACGCCCTGCACGAGCGCGAGGTCGAGCTTCACGACCTTCGGCTCGAGGTCGATGATGCGGAGCAGGTTGCTGTGCCCGGCGCCGAGGTCGTCGACCACGAGGTTGGCCCCGGTGCGCGCGCAGATCTCCTGGAGCACGTCCCGGCAGAGCGCGAAATAGTCGAGGGCCGTCGACTCCGTGACCTCGATGAAGATCGCTCCGTCGTGGAGGTGCATCGGGTCGTCGGGCCGAACGAGCCAGCGGCTCGCGAGCTCGTGCGGATGCACGTTCACGAAGCTGGCCATACCCGGGGGGCAGCGCCGGAAGCCCACGTCCCGGATGAGCCGACCGAAGCGGCCCATGGCCTGCTCCTCGTCGGCGGCGGAGAGCAGCGCGCCCGTGTGCGGGTAGTCGTCGGCCTTCGAGCGGACGAGGTGCTCGACGGCGAAGAGCTTCTTCGTCCGGAGATCGACGATCGGCTGGAAGACGACGTCGATGTCGTACTCCGTCAGCGCACGAACACCGTCCGACGAGCCGAGCACGTCGTCGACGCTGAGCGCGGTCTCCTCGGAGTAGGTCCAGCGATGCGCTGGCTTCTTCCGTCTGCGAGGCGGATCCGCCACCGAGCCAAGCTAACAGCTCGCGCGCGAGGCGTCGCCAAACTGACGAGGGCGGCCTCCGCGCCCCGACGCCGGTGCGCTCAGCCGAGCTTGCCGCGGACCCGAGCGATGGCCGAGACGGCCGCAAAGGCCTCGTCGATCTCCGCCAGCCGGTCCCCGAGCTCCACGCGCTCGCCGTCGCGCAGCGGCGCGAGCTCCCCGAACACGCGTTCGACCGCGGCTTCGTCGTTCCGCGCGACGAGGTGCACCAGGAGGGCGAGGCGCCGCGCGCGGCTCGCGGGCTGGGCCTCGGAGGCGGCGCGCGCCAGCTCGACGGCGCGCTCGAGGTCCGACGCGGAGGACGCCAGGTCGCCGCGCGCGCGATGCACGGCCGCCCGCGCGTGGCGCAAGGGGGCGCTCGTCTCGTGTTCGAGGATGCCCTCGGTCGCGGTGGCCAGCGCCTCGTCCAGGTGACCCGCGCGGCGCTGCACGTTCACGAGGCGGAAGAGCACCTCCTCGTCGTCGGGCGTCATCTCCCGCAGCGTCCCGAGGTCGCGTTCGGCGTCGCCGTAGCGCTCCATGGCGACGTAGGCCTCGGCGCGGCGGAGCAGCGCCCAGCGGTCGCCGGGGCTCGACTCGAGGGCCTGGTGGAGGTCCGCGACGGCCTCGAGGGCGCGTCCCTCCCGGCGCAACACGTCGGCGCGGCGGGCGAGGAGGGCGGCGTCGGTGGGGGCGCGCTCGATGGCCTGCCCGAAGGCCTCGAGGGCCTCGTCCCAGCGGCCGAGGAGCCGGAGCGCCTCGGCGCGGCGCGCGACGGCGACGCGCGAGGTCGGCTCGAGCTCGAGGGCCCGCTCGTAGTCGGCGAGGGCCTCGGCGTGGGCGCCATCGTCCCGCTGCACGTCGCCGCGGCCGAGCAGAGCCTGGGCCTCGTGAGGGTCGAGGGCGAGGGCGCGCTCGAAGTCCTGCCGCGCGGCCTCGGTCCGGCCGAGCGCGCGGAGGCACTCGCCGCGGCGCACGTGGGCGAGGGCCGTTGGCTCGCTCTCGGCCATGGCCTTGTCGAGGGCGACGAGCGCCTCTTCGTAGCGCTGGAGCAGCCGGAGCACGTTCGCCCGGCCGAGCACGGTCTCGATGCGCTCGGGATCGTGCCAGAGCGCCTTGTCGAAATCGTCGAGGGCTTCCTCGAGGCGGTCGAGGGCGACCCGGGCCTGCGCGCGCATGCGCAGGAGCCGCGCGGACTTCGGGTTCCGCGAGAGCAGCGCGTCGTAGTCCGTGGCCGCGTCCTCGTGGCGCCCGAGCTTCATGCGCGAGCGGGCGCGCCCCTCGCGGGCCCAGGGGTAATCGGCCTGGAGCTCGAGGGCCCGGTCGAAGTCCTGGACGGCCTCCTCCTCGTTCCCGAGCATGTGGTAGGTCTCGGCGCGCGAGGCGAGGGCCCAGGCGTACTCGGGCTTGAGCTCGAGGGCGCGGTCGAAGCCCGCCAGCGCCTCCTGGAAGCGCTCCATCAGCCGGAGCGTGTCCGCGCGATGCGCGATGGCCCAGCTGTCCTTCGGGTCCCGCTCGAGGAGCCGCTCGAAATCCGCCAGGGCCTGCTCGTGACGCCGGAGCTCGACGTAGGTCTCGGCCCGGCGCCCGATGGCGAAGGGGTTCGAACCGTCGAGGGCGATGCTCCGGTCGAGGTCCTCGAGGGCCTGCTCGTAGCGGCCGAGGTCGAAGAGCACCATGCCGCGGTTCGCGAGCGCCCAGGCGTAGCGGCCGTCGAGGCTCACGGCCTGCGCGAGATCCGACCAGGCCTCGGGGAGACGCTTCAGCGCGCGGTAGCTCGCGCCGCGGCTCGCCCAGGCCCAGGCGTTCTTCGGGTCGAGGGCCAGCGCGCGGCTGAGGTCGTCGATGGCGCCCGGATGGTCGCCGAGCAGGCGCCGGACCTCCCCGCGCTGGGCGAGGGCCCAGGGGTAGTCGGGCTGGATCTCGAGGGCCTTGTCGAAGTCCTGGAGCGCCTCCTGGCGCCGGTCGAGGACGGCCTTGCTCTTGCCGCGGCTCGCGAGCACCCAGGCGACCTCGGCGTCGAGCTCGAGGGCCTCGTCGAAGCGGGTCAGGGCCTGCTCGTGCTCGCCCTTCAGCCGGAAGGCCTCGCCGAGCGTCGCCACGACGGAGGCGCGCTTCGGATCGGCCTCCACGGCACGCTCGAGGTCGGCGATAGCCTCGTCGAAGCTCCCCTTGTCGAGGTAGACCTCGCCGCGCCGGAAGAGCGCCCAGGCGTACTTCTCGTCGACGTCGATGGCCGCCGAGAGGTCGACGAGGGCCAGCGCCCGATCGCCCTGACGCGCGTAGGCGTCGCCGCGGCTCGCGAGGGCGAAGGCGTAGCGTGGGTCCTTGGCGATGGCCCGGCTCAGGGTCTCGACGCACTCGCGGTAGCGGCCCATGCGGCGCAGGACCTCGCCCCGCTGGCCGAGCGCGTCGGTGCGGTCCGGCTGGATCTCGAGCAGCCGGTCGAGGTCCGCGAGCGCGGCCTCGTGCTTGCCGTCTTCCATGTGCTTCTTGGCACGCTGGAAGAGCCTCTCGATGCTCTCCTCGTCCACCCGGAGGCGATCCCTAGCACGCTCACTCGGGAAGAAAACGTGCGCGCTGCTCCGGCGAGGGGATCAGGCAGATCTCCTGCTTGCCGAAAAGCCGGTAGCGGTTCTTCGCGAGGCGGTCGTAGAGCCAATCGCGCACGGGGGTGGGCACCAGGAGCCCGACCGCGAGGAGCGGCAGCGGGAAGCGAAGGTGACGGCAAACCCTCAAAAACGCTGAGGATTTCGCGTAGGCGCGGCCCTCCTCGACGAAGAGCATGGTGTCGACGTCGTCCGTCGGAAGGTCCGCGTAGGCGAGGAGCGCGCGGCCGAGGGGCGCCTGGACCGCGCCGATACGGAGCTTCCCGGGAGGGTCCCAGCGCAGAAGAAAATGCACCCAGCCCGCGCAGACCACGCAAGCGGCGTCGAAGAGAACCACGCGGTCGTCCGCGGCGATGCCCTCGGGGAGCGGGCCTCGGGTCGTGCGCCTCATGGGGGGATCATGGGGCCGAAGCGGCCCGCGGGGAGCGTTCCGCGAGCCAGGCGCGGGCGACGTCCCGGGGCGGCTCCCCCGCGGCGTCGACGGAGGCGTTCATGGCGCGCATGGCCGGCGCGTCGATGGTCCCGGCCAGGGCACGGAGCCGGGCGGCGACGGCGGGGAAGGCGTCGCTCAGGCCGGCCCGCCCCAGCACGAGGGCGTCGTAGGGAGGGAGGAGCGCGCGCGGGTCCTCGAGCACGACCAGGTCGAAGGCGTCGAGGCGCCCGTCCGTGCCGAAGGCCCCGATGGTGTCCACGTCGCCTCGGGCGAGCGCCTCGTAGAGGAGCGCCGGGTCCATGGACCGGCGCTCGGCGAAGGCGAAGCCATAGCCTTCCGCGACGGCGCGCCACTCCTCGCGGCGGAAGAGCTCGTAGTCGGCGCCGACGCGGAGGCGAGGGCTCCGCGCGGCGAGGTCGGCGAGGGTGCGGACGCCCGCAGCGGCGGTCTCCCGGCGGACGGCGAAGGCGTAGGCGTTCTCGAACCCGAGGGCCGCGAGCACCTCGATGCCGTGGGTCTCGCGGAGCCAGGCGCGCACGCCGGCGAGGACCTCCGCGCGCGTGGCGCCCCCGAGCTCGCGCTCCATGAGCGTGGCCCAGAGCGTCCCCGAGTAGTCGACGTAGACGTCGAGCTCGCCGCTCGCGAGCGCGTCGAAGACGACCGTCGAGCCGAGGCTCGAGACGACCTCCGCGTCGGCGCCGGCCGCTTCCGCCTCGGCGACGAGGAGCTCGGCGAGCACGTATTGCTCCGTGAAGGTCTTCGCCCCGATGCGGAGCGCCGCGCGCTCGGGGCCGCCCAGGAGCGGAAGGAAGGCCGCGAGCACGAAGGCCCCGAGGCCGAGGGAGGCGCCGCGCACGAGGCCCGGTCGCCGGGTGCGGGCGCCGACCTCGAGGCCGCGGATGAGCCCGTCGAGGAGGAGCGCGAGCGCCGCGGAACCGAGGCAACCGAGGAGCACGTCCCCGAGGTCCCGGGTCTGGAGGCCGGCGAAGATCAGGTTGCCGAGGCTCGGCGCGCCGATCGGCGTCGAGAGCGTCGCCATGCCGACGGTCCAGACCGCCGCGGTCCGCACGCCGGCCACGATCACCGGGAGCGCCAGCGGCAGCTCGACGCGGAGGAGCATCTGCCGCTCGCTCATGCCCACGCCGCGGGCCGCCTCGCGGTAGGCATCGTCGACGCTGCCCAGGCCGGCGACCGTGTTCTGGAGCGCCGGCAGCACGCCGTAGAGGGTCAGCCCGAGGAAGGCCGGGAGCAGGCCGATGCTCGGGAGCGCGAGCGCGGCGAGGAGCGGCACCATGAGCGCGAGGAGGGCGAGCCCGGGAACGGTCTGCACCACGCCCGCCGCCGTCACGAGCACGCGCCCGAGCGCGGGGCGCCGATGGGCCAACACGCCCGCCGGGAGCGCCATCAGCAGCGCGACGCTCAAGGAGAGAATCGCGAGGCGCGCGTGCGCCGCGAGGAGCGACGGGAGCTCAGCCATCGCCGCTCCGGAGGCGCGCGAAGGCTTCGGCCTGCCGCGCCGGCGCCTCGAAGAGCGCGGCCACCTGGGCATGCGCGGGCGCGCGCACGAGCTCCTCCGGCGGGCCGAGCTGCACGATGCGCCCCTCGTGGAGCACGGCGATGCGGTCGCCGAGGCGAAGCGCCTCGGGCACGTCGTGGGTCACGAAGACGCCGGCGAAGGTGCCGCGGAGCCCTTCGACCAGCGCCTGAAGCCGGTCCCGGGTGACGGGGTCGAGGGCGCCGAAGGGCTCGTCGAAGAGGACGACCTCCGGCTCGGCGGCGAGGGCACGGGCGACGCCGACGCGCTGCTGCTGACCGCCGCTGAGCGCCGCGGGGAAACGGTCCGCGACGTCCTCCGGAAGCCCCATCGCTCGGAGGAGCCTCGCCACCCGCGCGGCGACGCGCGCGGGCTCCCACCCGAGGAGGCGGGGCGTGATGCCCACGTTCTCGGCGACGCTCAGGTGGGGGAAGAGCCCGACCTTCTGAAAGACGTAGCCGATGCGGCGGCGGAGCGCGCTCGAAGGCAGGGCGCTCACGTCCTCGCCGGCGAGCTCGATGCGTCCAGCATCCGGCGGGACGAGGCGGTTGATGGTCTTGAGGAGCGTGGTCTTCCCGCTCCCGGAGGCCCCGAGGAGCACGACCAGCTCCCCCGGCGCCACGTCGAGGTCGAGGTCCCGCACCACGGCGCGCTCGCCGTAGCGCTTCGTGACCCCGCGGAGCCGGATCGCCGGCGCGCTCAATCGATGCGCACGCCGGTCGCGTCGATCTGCGCGACCTGGGCGAGCACCGTCGCGCCCTCGGAGGCGTAGTGCTCGCGCTCGTCGTCGCTCAGGTCTCGGACCTTCACGGTGCCCTCGATGGTGCAGTTCCGGCCGGCGACGTCCTTCGGAAGGAAGAAGGCGTGGTTGGCCATGGGCACGCGGATCGCAGGGGAGCCTTCCTCGCCGGCGCGCAGCTCCATCCAGCAGCCCATGGACTGGCAGACCTGCTGGATCGTGCCCGAGGTCTTGATGGTCTGGTCCGCGAAGTCCCCGGGGGCGGCGAGGAGCGCGGCGAGCTCCGTCGGCTCCCGGGCCTCATCGAGGTCGGCGCCGAAGGTGTGCGGGTAGGTGATCGCCTCGGACGTCTCCTCGGCCTCGGCTTCGGCTTCGGCGGCGGCCTCGGCTTCCGCCGTCTCGGCGGGCGCCGCGGCCGTTTCTTCGGCGGCGGGGGCCGGGGTCGCCTCGTTGCCGCCGCAGGCGGCCAGTAGAAGGGTCAGCGCGAGATGGCGGGCCATGGCCAGGCCCTACCACGTGGGGACGGGAGGGCCCAGCCGCGCCGCCCCATCCGACGCCCGGGGCTGCGCGGGCAGCCCCTCCCTGTGCTACGAGGCATCGGGAGTTTTGACCATGCAGCACCCGACCGCCCGGCGCGGCCTCGCTCTTCTCTTCGCGCTCTTCGCCCTGACCGCCTGCGGCGACGACGATGGTTCCTCCGGCGGCGATATGGGGCTCGACGCGGGGGGGCCGAGCTTCCGCGCGGACGTGTTCGGGCCGATCATTCAGGGCAGCTGCGCGGTGAGCAACTGCCACGGCGCGACGGCGACGCAGGCGAACCTCCTCCTGGACACGGCGGACAACGCCCACGCGAACCTCGTGGGCGTCGCCGCCATGGGCGGCCCGTGCACCGAGGACGCCGTGGCGCGCACGCGCGTGGTCGCCGGGGACCCCGGGGCGTCCCTCCTCATCGAGAAGGTCACGCAGGAGGAGCCCGAGTGCGGCAATCGCATGCCGCTCGTGGGGACGATGCTGACGATCGATCAGCAGAACGCCATTCGCGACTGGATCAGCCGCGGCGCTCCGAACGACTGACGTCGGTCCCGGCGCTCATGAACACGACCTGCTTGCCGCCGGCGTGGGTCCGGAGGCGCACGTGCAGGGGGACGCCGACCCGACGCGCGAGGCGGTGGTTCGCCGTGACGAGCGCGAACTTCCAGGCCGGCGGCAGATCGCGCACCCTCGAGCCGAGGCGCTGGTAGAGCGCCTGCAGCGGCTTCTTCGCGATGCGCACGCCCCAGGGGGGGTTGGTCACGAGGGCGCCGTGCTCGGGGAAGGGGCCCTTCAGACCGGGCGCGGCGCTGAGCGAGGCCACACCCAGCTGCAGATCGGCGCGCACGCCGGCGCGCTCGGCGTTGGCCTCGGCGGCCTCATGGGCACCTGCGTCCCGGTCGCTGCCGAAGATCGCGAGCTCCACGTCCGCGAGCTCGCGCGCCTTCGCGGCGACCTTCGCCTTCTCGAGGACACCCTCGGCGCCGGGGAAGCGCTCGAAGGCGAAGCCCCGATGGCGCCCGGGGGCGATGCGCCGGGCGAGGAGCGCGGCCTCGACGAGCACGGTGCCGCTCCCCGCGAAGGGGTCGACGAACATCGACGCGCGGTCCCAACCGCTGACCATCACCAGGGCCCGCGCGAGGTCCTCGCGGAGCGGGGCCTTCGCCGTCGCGAGCCGGTAGCCGCGGCGGTGGAGCGCCTCGCCGCTCGTGTCGACCTCGAGGAGCGCCTCGTCGCGGATGATCCGCACGTGGACGTCGACCACGTCCTCGCCCGCCGCCTCGGCGAGGGGCGGGGCCTTCCCGAGCGCCTCGGCGATGCCCGCGTGCACGCGCTCGGCGATGCCGCCCGTGTGGTAGAGGCGCGACTTCGAGGCGAAGGCCTTGATGCGCAGGGGGCGCTCCGGGGAGAGCACGTCGGCCCAGCGGAGCCGGCTCGTCTTCTTCACGAGCTCCGGGAACTTCGTGCTGCGGAAGCGACCGAGGCGGAGGCGGACCTGGTCGGCGACGCCGAGCTCGAGGTTCAGCCGTGCCATGGTGCCGAGGCCGTGGGGGGCGCTCACGCGGGCGCCCCCGGGCACGATCTCGAAGGTCGCCTCCGCGAGCTCGAGGGCGCGGAGCTCCTCGGCGAGGAGCGGCTCGAGGCCCGAGGCGCATCCGACGAAGAGCTCCTGGGCGGCGGACTCGGAGGCGTCGGTCAACGGCACTCGCTCCCGTGGTCCGCCGTGACCTCGTGGCGGAGGGACTCGTGGTGGGCGAGCCAGGCGTCCCGGATGTCGGCGGGCACGCCGCGCTCGTCGAGCACCTGGCGGAGGATGGTCAGGCGCCGGAGGAACTGGCCGCCCATGATGCGATGGGACGCGTGAGCGGCGGCCAAGGGGCGGCCCTCATAGCGCACGCCCGCGCCGAGCTGCTCGGCGGCGTGCTGGTACTCGAAGGTCTTCACGCGCTCGCGGCTCGCGCGCCGGAACATGAAGCCGATCATCAGGTCGTCGAAGCAGCGGTCCACGAAGGCGTCGACGATGGCGCGGAGGGCCGGCTCGCCGCCGATGCGCTCGAAGGCGGTCATGGCCGCAGCTTGGGACGCCTGCCGGCCCAATTCCAGGCTCAGCAGCTCCGGCGGTCGGCTTCGATGGCGCGGCGGTCGGAGTCGGGAATCGGCTCCGGGTACACGCCGTCGAAGCAGGCCGCGCAGCGGGGACCGCCCACGGCATGGTCGAGGGACCCGACGGTGAGCCAGGTCAGGGAGGTGACGCCCAGGGCGGCGGCCGCATCGGCCTCGAGCTTGGCCATGGCGGCTTCGTCGGCGGGGCCGTCCGAGAAGCGCCGCGCGAAGAGCTCGTCCCGCGTCGACATGTCGATGCCGTAGAAGCAGGGGTGGAGCACGGGCGGGGCGTGAATCGCCAGGTGCACCTCGGCGGCGCCGGCGCCTTCGAGGAGCTTGATGACGCGCCGGAGCGTCGTGCCGCGCACGATGGAGTCGTCGACCAGCACGACGCGCTTGCCGTCGATCTCCCGCGGGATGGGGTTCAGCTTGAGCCGAAGCGCCGCGTCGCGGGTGAGCGCGTCGGGCATGATGAAGGTCCGCCCGCTGTAGCGGTTCTTGATGAAGCCCTCGCGGACGGGGAGGCCGAGCGCTTCGCCCACGGCCGTGGCCGCGGGGCGGGCGGTGTCGGGGACGGGAACGACGACGTCGCCGACCGTGCCCTTCGCGCGCAGACGCGCCGCGAGCGCTTCCCCGAGCGCGAAGCGCGCCTCGTAGACCGTGCGCCCGTTCATCACCGCGTCGGGGCGGGCGAAGTAGATCGCCTCGAAGACGCAGGGCGCCGGGGTCGCCGCGTCGAGGCGGTGGCGCTCGGGGGCCCGTCCGCCCCGGAGGATCACGACCTCGCCCGGGGCGGGCTCGAAGGCGTGCTCGAAGCCGAGGGCGTCGAGGGAGACCGACTCGCTGGCGGCGATCCAGGCTCCGTCGGCACGCTTACCGATGATGGCCGGACGGATGCCGTGCGGGTCACGGAGGACGACGAGCGTCGGGACGCCATCGAGGAGGAGCCCGGCGACGAGCGAGTAGCTCCCGCGCACCTGGGCCTGCACCACGCGGAGCGCCGCGAGCGCGTCCTCGGTGGTGTGCGACGCGGGGCGCTGCTGCATCAGGGCGTCACTGAAGACGCAGAGCGCGGGCTCCACGTCGCAGCGGCTCATGAGGTGAATGGAGCGCTCGGCGAGCTTCTCCTCGAGCTCGCCGACGTTCGTCACGTTCCCGTTGTGCGCCATGAGCACGCCGGGCTGGCGGTAGAAGAAGGGCTGCGCGTACTCGAGCACGCCGCGGCCGACGGTCGGGTAGCGCACGTGGCCGAGCCCGACGGGCCCCGGGAGCACGGCGAGGTCGCTCTCGCCGATGGCCTGGGAGACCTGGCCGAGGCCGCGCCGGAAGGCGAAGCGCCGGCCGTCCCCGGTCATGGTGGCGATACCGGCGGAGTCCTGCCCGCGGTGTTGAAGCGCCTGGAGGGCCAGGTGGATCTCCGCCGCGACGGCGTTCGCGTCCGAGGGGCCAGAGGGCGCGATGAGGCCGACGAAACCGCACATGAGCGTGCTCGTAGCGCGTCGCGGGCGCCGCACCAGTGGAAGCCGTAGCGGCCAGGGCGTCCAGCCACAGGTTTCCCGGCCGTGACGCGTCCGTTTCCAAGATTGCGCGATGCGTCGACTCGTCGCGTCAAAACCTCACGTTTCCGAGGGTTTGCGCCGCGCAAAGGCCATCCCTTTGGAATTGCTCGATGTTTACGATTTACGGTGCGCCGCAGCAATTTTCGAGGGGGCGCGCTCGTTAAGGGCTTGACGCGCCGCGTCAGGAAGTTAGGGTCCTTGTGTCGGCCGCGGTCGGCGCTCTCCCCGGGGCGCCCCCGCCCTCGTCGACGCCGGGGCGGCAACCCCGCCCCAGCACCACATCCATACCCCACAAAAACACCCCAGCTGACACACCCCGGCCCCACGGGAGAGCTCCCCGGCTCTCCCGTGGGGCGTCAGCACTTCTGGGGGGTTGGGTTGGCGCGCTGGGTCGGATTCGGAGTCGGATTCGGAGTCGGATTCGGAGTCGGATTCGGAGTCGGACTCGGAGACGGACTCGGATTCGGACTCGGATTCGGACTCGGAGACGGACTCGGATTCGGATTCGGACTCGGAGTCGGACTCGGAGACGGACTCGGAGACGGAGACGGAGTCGGACTCTCGGGCTCGGAGACGGAGACCGGCTCGGAG
>JBCDGX010000088.1:0-12723 GCA_038750805.1 Myxococcota bacterium | reverse complement strand
CTCGCGCCCCTCGTGCGCCTCGAAGCGCCGGCCGACGTCGTCCGCCGGAAGCAGCGCAAGCGCCTTCCCGAAGAAGCGGAGCGCCGCCCGCTTCGAGTGGGCCCGCCGTGCGTCCTGCGCGGCGTCGAGGAAGGCCTCGGCCGCCGTGTCCCGATCCCCGGCGAGCTCGAGGTGACGCGCGATGCGCCCGAGGGGCCGCGGCGGCGGACCGGCGCGGAGCAGCGCCGCCGCGCGCCGATGCATGTGGACCAGGTCCGCCGGCTCGATGGCCTGGTAGAGGACCTGGCGGAAGATCGCGCTCGTCAGCGCCGGCCCGCTCGCCCGGCGCTCCACGAAGCCGCGCGCCGTGAGCGTTCGGAGCGCCTCCTCGAGGCGGCTCGCGGCCTTCCCGACGAGCCCCGGCAGGTCGTCCTCGCGGAGCCCCTCGCCGATGACGGCGACCCAGCGGAGTACGCCCCGGTCGACCTCGTCGAGCTCGTCGAGGCGCGCGGAGACGACCCCGTCGAGGGTGGTGGGGAGCTGGAGCGGGACGTCGCTCTTCCGGCGCATCGCCGGCCCCTCGGGCCCTTCGACGCGCTCGGCGGCTCCGCGCTCCATGGTCGCGTCCACCAGCTCGAGCAGGAAGAAGGGGTTTCCCCCACCGCGGCGCACGAGCGCCCCGCGCAGATCCGGCGTCGGCGGGGACCCGAAGCGCCGCTCGAGGAGCTCGGTCCGGGCGGCGTCCGGCAGGGGCCCGAGCTCGAGTCGCGGGACCGCGCGCAGCGCCCGAAGCACGCGGGCGTCCGGCCGGGTCCCGACGACGACGAGGCAGGGCACGTCGTAGCGGCGCCGGCTCATGCGCGCGAGCATCGCGAGGCTGGGATCGTCGGCCCATTGCACGCCGTCGATCCACACGACGAGGGCGCCCTGGTTCTCGCGCCGGGCCCGCTCCGCGAGGCCCATCATCCAGCGCTCGACGCTGCGCACGACGCGGGGCTCGTGGTCCGCGTCCGGGTGCGCGTTGCCGCCGCCGAAGAGCGGCGCCAGCGGCCGCACGACCTCCGCGGCCTCGTCGCCGAGCGTCCGCCGCGCCGCCACGAGGAGCTTCTCTTCGGCGTTGCCGCCGCCGCCGATCGCCTCGCGGAAGAGCTCGATGGCCGCCTGAAAGGGCACGTCGCGGCCCCCGAAGGTGCACTCCGCCTGGAGCACGCGGGCCGGCGGCGCGAGCCCGGGGAGCGTCGCCGCGACGAGCGCCGATTTGCCCATGCCCAGCTCGCCGACGACCGCGACGAACTGCGCCCGCCCGGTCTCGCGGACCTCCGCGTAGAGCGCCTCGAGGCGCGCCCGCTCGGCCTCGCGCCCGACGATGGGCCCCTCGTCGCCGCCGCGCCCCTTCTCGTCGCCGCGGAGCGCGCGCTCGAGGGGCCAGGCCGCGAGGCCCCGCGGCGTCTCGGCGGTGGCGACGTCGATCTCCCGCGCCGGGGCGAAGGCGTAATCGCGGCGCGTCAGGCGCCGCACCTCGCCGGCGACCAGAACCTCTCCCGGCGCCGCCGCGTCGGAGAGCGCCTCGGCCACCAGGAGCACGTCGTCCACCGGCGTCCAGCGGAGCAACCGCCCGTTCGCGTCGCGGTGCGCGCTCACCGTGCCGCGGCCGACGCCCACGCTCGCCGCCAGCGGCAGCGTGCGGTCGGCGCTCAGCCCCCCGAGGGCATCGAGGCAATCCGTCGCCGCCGCGAGCGCGCGGAGCGGGTCGTTCACCGAGGCCCGCCCGAGGCCGAAGATCATCCGGAAGCGCGGCGTCCCCGCCCCGTCCGGCCAGCTCAGCACCGCGTCCGATTTGAAGGCGATCTCGTCGAGCACGCGCGCGGCGTCGGGCCCCGCGTCCATCGGCCCCGGGTCCGTGGCATCGCCGGCGGACGCCCCGCTCCGCACGAGGCCCGCGAGCGCCACGACCGCCCGGCGCTCGAGCGTCTCGCCCCCCTCGGCGGCGCTCTGCTGCGTGTCCGGCGCCGCCGCCGGCACGTCCCCGGGGACCGTGCGCTCGCGGGGCACGACCTCCTGGAGAAAGGCCTCGAGGTCCTCCGAGCCCCAGCGCCGGTCGAGGCCGTGCAGGTACGCCGCGAGGGCCTGCCCCATCTCGCGCGCGCTCTGGTAGCGATCGTCCGGTCGCCGGGCCGTGGCCTTGGCGACGATCACGTCGAGGGCCGGGGGCACGCCCGGGTCGACGCTCCGCGGCAGCGTCCGGTCCCCCTCGCGGACCTTCGCGAGCACGTCCATGCGCCCGAGCCCTTCGTACATGGGCCGCCCGAGGAGCACCTCGGCGAGGAGGATGCCGAGCGCGTAGACGTCGCTTCGCCGGTCGACGGCGTCCCCGCGCGCGTGCTCCGGGGACATGTAGGCGAACTTGCCCTTGATGAGCCCCGAGTCCTCGCTGACGAGCCGCGCCTTCGCGATGCCGAAGTCCGCGATCTTCACGACGCCCTCGTAGCCGAGGAGCACGTTCTGCGGGCTCACGTCCCGGTGCACGATCTCGAGGGGCTCGCCCGCCGCGTCCCGCCGCCGATGCGCGTAGTCGAGGCCCCGCGCGACCTGGAGCACCACCCAGCCCGCGAGCCCGAAAGGCACCTTCCGGCCGAGCTGCTTGCCCCGGATCAGCAGCCGCGCGAGGTCGACGCCGTCGACGTGCTCCATGGCGAGGAGCAGCTCCTGGCGCTCCTCCTCGAAGGCGTAGACCTGCACCACGTTCGGGTGATTCAGGGTCATCGCGACCTTTGCCTCGCCGACGAACATCGCGTTGAAGCGCGGCGAGCTGGCGAAGCTCGGGAGGATCCGCTTCAGCACGAGGAGCTTCTCGACGCCCGACGCGCCGCGGGAGTTCGCCAGGAAGACCTCGGCCATGCCGCCCTTCCCGAGGCGGTATTCGATGCGGTAGCGACCGATGCGCGCCGGCACCTCCTGGCTGTCGTCGGACCTCGCCACGCCAGCGGTCATGGTAGCAGGCTGCCGCGGAAGGAGACCCGATGGATCGCGAGTGAATTCACGACGCCCGGCGCGTCCGCGAGCCGAGGAAGTGTGGTGCACTTTCGAGGGGAGGGGATGGCGGCGGGCGACGGGAAGGCGCCGCGATGCGGCGCTGTCACCTTCCGCGTCAGCCTGCTAGACCGCGGCGGTCGGAATGAGCGAGACGAGCGCGATGCTTCCGCTGGCGCGGCCCTCCATCGGCGACGCCGAGCGGGCCGCCGTCGACGCGGTGCTCCGGAGCGGGATGCTGGTGATGGGCGCGGAGGTCCGGGCCTTCGAGGTGGAAATCGCCGCGCGCCTCGGCCGCGCGCACGCCGTGGCCGTGGGTAGCGGGACCGCCGCGCTCGCGCTCGCCATGGAGGCGCTCGGCGTCGGCGCGGGGGACGAAGTGATCGTTCCGGCGCTGACCTGGCCGAGCCCGGCGCACGCGGCCCGGGCCCTCGGCGCCACGGTAGTGCTCGTCGACGTGGACCCGGGCGATTGGAACGGCGCCGCGGACGCCTACGCCGCGGCGCACACGGAGCGGACGAAGCTCGCCGTGGCCATCGACCAGTTCGGCAACCCCGTCGACCGCGAAGCCCTGGGGGCGGCGATGCCCGGCGTCCCGGTGCTCGAGGACGCGGCCTGCGGCCTCGGCAGCGTCGACGCCGCGGGCCGGCCGGCAGGGACCTTCGGCGTCGCGAGCACCCTCAGCTTCCACCCCCGGAAGGTGCTCACCACCGGTGAGGGGGGCATGGTGCTGACCGACGACGACGCGCTCGCCGACACGCTCCGCTGGCGGCGCAACCACGGCCAGCGGGCGCCCGGGGACTTCGTCGCGCCGGCGGGCAACCACCGGCTCACGGACCTCGGCGCGGCGCTTGGCCGGGCCCAGCTCCGGCGCCTCGACGCCATGGTGGCGCTCCGCCGCGAGCGGGCGCTGGCGATCCGTGAAGGCCTCGCGGACCTGCCCCTGCGCTTCCAGGAGGAGCGGGGCGCGACCAACGTGCAGACCCTCGGCGTCTGGCCGCAGGCCATGCGGGGCGAAGACCTCGTGGCCGGGCTTCGCGCCCGGGGCATCGGCGCCGGGCGCCTGAGCTACGACCTCACGGCGCTCCCGAGCCTCGCCGGCGCGCGCGGGGAGGCGCCCACGGCGCGCGCGCTCGCCGCCGAGGGCGTGGCCCTCCCCCTCTTCGACGCCATGCGCCCGGAGGACGCCACGCGGGTCGTGGACGCCGCGCGGGCCGTCGTGGCGGAGGGGCGGCCGTGAGCGCCCCGGCCGACGACGCGGTGCTCCGCGTCGACCAGCTCGTGAAGACCTATCGCGTCGGCTTCTGGCGGAAGAAGGTCGAAGCCGTGCGCGGCGTCTCCTTCGACGTCCGGCGCGGGGAGATCTTCGGGCTCCTCGGCCCGAACGGCGCCGGCAAGACGACGACGATCAAGACGCTCCTCGGGCTCTGCTTCCCGACCGCCGGGACGCTCCGCATCTTCGGCGGCGACCCGGCGGACCCGAAGGTGCGCGCGCGCCTCGGCTACATGCCCGAGAACCCCTACGTCTATCGCTACCTCCGGCCGCCGGAGTTCCTCGACCTTTGCGGGCGCCTCTTCGGCATGGACGGGAAGGCGCGGCGGGACGCGATCCCCGCGATGATCGAGACCGTGGGCCTCACGCACGCGGCGGACCGGCCCATCGGGAAGTTCTCGAAGGGCATGATGCAGCGCGTGGGCCTCGCCCAGACCCTCCTCCACGACCCGGATCTGCTCATCCTCGACGAGCCCATGAGCGGCCTCGACCCCGTCGGCCGGAAGGAGATCCGCGACATCCTCCTCGCGCAAAAGAAGGCCGGGAAGACCCTCGTCTTCACCAGCCACATCCTCAGCGACGTCGAGATGCTCTGCGATCGGGCGGTGATCCTCCGCCGCGGCAAGGTCGTCGCCGAGGGCGCCATGAGCGACCTGCTGGGCGCCGCGGAGGGACGCACGGAGATCGAGCTCGCGGAGGCGAGCGCGGAGCTTCGCGCGCGCCTCGCCGGCCGGGAGGGCTCCCGCGCGGTGCACGAAGGGAGCGCGAGCCTCTTCGTCGACGTGGCGCCGGAGGCCGTCGACGCCACGCTCCGCGAGGCCCTCGAAGGTGGCGCCCGCGTCGTGGCCGTGCGCCCGGAGCGCCGGTCCCTCGAGTCCTTCTTCACCGAGAACGAGGCGCCGCCCACCGGTAACGACGCGCCGCCTCCGAGCGACGCCGGAGCGACGACATGAGCGAAGCGATCACCCCCGAAGAAGCCGAAGAGCGCATGGACGATGGCTGGGCCTACCTCGACGTCCGGTCGATCCCGGAGTTCGAAGGCGGCCACCCGACGGGCGCCTACAACGTCCCGCTGAAGCACCTCGAGAACGGCCAGATGGTCGACAACCCGGACTTCCTGCGGGTGGTGGAGGCGAGCTTCCCGAAGGACGCGAAGCTCATCGTCGCGTGCAAGGCCGGCGGCCGCTCGAAGGCCGCGGTGGCCAAGCTCGAGGCCGCGGGCTTCACGCAGCTCGCCGACCAGGTGAACGGCTTCGACGGCAAGCGCGGCACCTTCGGCGAGATGCTCGAGCCCGGCTGGCAGCCGACCGGCCTCCCCGTGAGCGCCGAGCCCGAGCCCGGCCACGACTACGCGAGCCTGGCCGCCAAGGCCGGCTGAGCGCGTCGCCCGGGGTACGTTGACGCCGCCGGGGATCGTCGCGGACCCTCGGGGGGCAATGAGAACCCCGTTCGCCGCCCTCGCCCTCGCTCTCGGCCTCGCCGGCTGCGGCGATGACGCGGGCACGACGGCGGACGCGGGAGCCGACATGGAGCTTGGCGTCATCCGTCAGGACGGCGGCGTCGAGGACGGCGGAGCGAGCGACGACGGCGGCGAGCCCGAGGACGGCGGCACACCGAGCGATGCCGGCGACCTGGGCGCGGGCACCGGCGACGGAGGCAGCGGCGTCCCCGACGCCTACGATTGCGAAGTTCCTCCCTTCACGAGCTGCGACAACATCGTCTGCCTCACGGACACGGCCCGGGGCGCCATCGAGCTCGCGTGCATCCAGCCTGACGCGCCGCCCAGGTGCCTCGAGACCGTCGAGCGCTGCTTCCGCGACTACTACGCGTGCATCCTCCCGGCGTGCCCTCCCGGCGTGGATTTCGCCGACGCGGACGACGAGGGGGTCGACGCGTGCACGATGGCCCTCGAAGCCTGCACCGCGCCTCTCACCGAAGAGCGCTGAGCCCGCGCCAGCGTGATTCGAGGGGGCGCGGGGGAGACGACCGCGCGCGGTGACGCTACCGTCCGGGGACCATGCGCATCGGCGAGCCCATCGACCCCCGCCTGCCCTTCGTGCGGCGCCTCCACGACCTCGACGACGCCCGGGCCATCGGCGCCGGCGGGCCGAAGCTCCGGGCCATCCGCGACGGGGCCACGCGCCTCGGGGACGCGCTCCGCGACGGGCCGCGCGTCCAGGCCGTGCGCACGCTGCCCCTGACGACGCTGGTCTACCCGGCGGCCTTCGCCTTCAACCACGCGCTCCGGATCCCCGTCCCCTACGTGCAGCTCACGCATCGCTGCCTGCTCGTGCAGGTCGCGCACGAGGGGATGACGCGAAACATCCTCTTCAATCCCTCGGACTACGAGGCCAACCGGGCGACGCCCTTCTTCCGCGATCTGCTTGCGTCCATGCCCGCACCGGAGCTCGGCGCGAAGCTGCTCAGCACGCAGTTCGGTCAGGTCGACGAGCAGCTCCGGGCCCTCGGCATCGCCCCCGAAGCCATCGACGTCATCGCCTTCGACCACTTCCACACGCAGGACATCCGCCCGCTTCTCGGCGCCGAGGTCGGCGGCCAGAGCTGGCAGGCGCGCTTTCCGAACGCGCTGCTCCTCGCGCCGCGCGTCGCCTGGGAAGACTGGCAGGACGTGCACCCGCTCCAGCAGGCCTGGTTCATCGCCGACGGCTTCGCCGGGGTGGCCGAGAGCAAGGTCGTGCTCACGGACGGCGACCTCGCCCTCGGCGAGGGCTGCCTCCTGCTGCAGACGCCGGGCCACACGCGCGGCAACCAGACGCTCTTCGTGCACGGCCAGGACGGGGTCTTCGGCTGCTCGGAAAACGGCTGCAGCGCGGACAACTGGTCGCCGCACGCGTCGCGCCTCCCCGGGCTCGGTGCCTTCGCGAAGCGCTACGGCGTCGAGGTCGTGCTCAACGCCAACACGCCCGAGCTCGCCGCCGACCAGTACAGCTCGATGATCCTCGAACGAAGCCTCGTCAGCCCGCATCCGGAGCGCCCGGACTTCGTCCAGATGTTCCCCTCGAGCGAGGTGACGCCCTCGATGCTCCTGGCGCCGGGCGTCCGCCCCTCGTGCGTTTACGGCACGCGCGACTCGGGTGCGCTCGTGACCGGAGCACGGCGCCGGCCATCGGCCGCCCCGCGCGCCCACGCCTGACCTCCGGCGCCGCTCGCGCGCTCGCCTTCCGAGGCGGCATACTCGCGCGCGAGCATGAGTCTGGAGGTCGTCGCCCTCGTCCCGTCCAGGGGGCCGCTCCGTGCGATGCGCGGGGCGCTCATCACCGCGGGTCGGCCCTTCCTGGCGTCGGCGGGGCTGCTCGAGCCGTACCGCGCGAGGGTGTCGGTGGAGCTCGATCGCCAGCTCCGGCCCGTCGCGGCGTCCGATTGGGTGAGTGTCGACCTGCTCGCACCCCATTTCGCTGCCCTCGACACGCTCCCGATGACCCCGCAGGCACGCATGGCACTCGGCGCGACGGTGGGCGAGAGCAACTGGGGCCCGACGTTGCGAACGGTCGCGCGCCTGGCCGGCGCCCTCGGAGCCTCGCCGTGGCTCGGTATCGGCCGCTCACCCAAGTTCTTCGAGCGCAACCTCCAAGGGGGCGGCCTCCGCGTGAGTCGGCGGGACCGCTGCGTCGCGCTCGTCGAGATGCTCGACTGCGGGGCCTGGGCCGCGGCCTCCGATCACTTCGTCTACACGACCCTGGGCTCCTGGCTCGCCGGCGTCGCCGCCTTCGCCGAGCCGAATCGCGACGCCGACGCGATCCCGCTAAAGCGTTCGCCGGGGCGCATCGCGTTCGAGCTGAGCTGGTCCGAGCGCACGCGCCGGTGAGCCCACGGGCGCCATCGGCCCAGGCGGTCGAGGGATCACCCGAGGGTTGGCCCCGTGTCCCGCTCAGCGCCGCGCGGGCCAGCGCGTCGCCACGTGCGCGCCGCCCAGCTCCGAGGTCTCGATGCGGAGCTCGCCGCCGTGCCGGTCCATGATGCGCGCGACGATGGCGAGCCCGAGACCCACCCCGCCGGTCTCCCGATCGCGTTCGGGGGAGAGGCGCGTGAAGGGCGCCGTCACCGCGGCGCGCTGCTCCGGCGGGATGCCCGGGCCGTCGTCGTGCACGGCGACCCAGACGCTCCGGCCCTCGGCGCTCACCTCGAGCCGCACCCGCGCGGCCGCGTGGCGCATCGCGTTCCGGAGCACGTTCTCGACCGCGCGCGCGAAGAGCCGCCGGTCGGCGAAGACCTCGACGTCGTCCAAGGCGAGCTCGACCTCGATGGCCCGCTCTTCGGGCACCTCGAGGGACGCGAGCTCGGCCAGGTCCGCGAGGGGCTGCCGGGGGTCGAAGGCCTGCCGCTCGAGGCGAAGCTCGTCCGACTGCACGTAGCTCAGGAGCTCGGCCACCAGCTCGTCGAGCGCGTCGATCTCCCCGGTCATCGCCGCGATGCGCGCCGCGCGCTCGTCCGCCGGCAGCGGCGCGCCCGCCTTTGACGGCTCGTCGAGGAGCGCGATGCGAAAGCGGAGCCGCGCGAGCGGCGAGCCGAGCTCGTGGGAGACGGCCTGCACGAGCTCGTCGCGGCTCCGGACCAGCCGCTCGAGCCGCTCGGCCATCACGTTGAAGGCAGCGGCGAGCTCGTTGGACGGGCCCGCCGGATTGTCGACACGGGCGCTCAGCTCCCCGGCCGCGAGCTTCTTCGTTGCGCCCTCGACCTTCGCGAGCTCGCGGCCGACGCGCAGCGCCACGAAGGCGGCGATGAGCGGGAGCCCGAGCACGATGACCGGCACCGCGACGGGGAAGGCGTAGGGCGGCCGGGTGGGGTTGACCGGCCCGGCGGCGAGCACGTCGCCATCCTCGAAAGCGAGGTAGTACCACTCCTCTTCCACCGCCACGCGTTGGTGCACCCTGTCGCCTGGTGCGATGTCGCGGGCGAGGCGGGCCCGCGCCTCGTCCACCGACATCAGGTGGAAGGGCGGCCAGAAGTGGGGCCGAAGCTCCTCGAGCCGCGCCTCCCGCTCCGCCGCCGGCAGCTCCTCGAGCATCCCCTGCACCAGGAAGACGCCGTCGCGCCGCGCCCGCTCCTCGGTCCACGCAAGCCGGACGCCGTAGCTCACGAGCACCGCGAAGCTCAGCGCCCAGCAGACCAGCACGCTGCGCACGACGAGGCGCGAGAGCGAGCGCTTCATCGGCACGCCAGGAGGTAGCCGACGCCGCGCACGGACTTGATGCGGCTCCGGTCGAGGCCCGCCCGCTCGAGCTTCCGGCGAAGCCGGCTGACGTGCACGTCCATGCCGCGGTCGAGGCCGTCGTACTCGATGCCGAGGAGCCGCGTGTAGAGGTCGTCCCGCGCGACGACGGTCCCGGCCTGCGCCGCGAGCATGCGGAGCACGTCGAACTCCATGGACGTGAGCGACACCGGCGCGTCGTCGATGCGCACGTCGCGGGTCGCCACATCGATGTGGATCGGGCCGACGTGAAGCCGGTCCGGGTCCTCGGTGGGCCGGGAGCCCGCGCTCCGCCGGAGCTGCGAGCGAATGCGCGCGAGGAGCACGCGGGGCTCGATGGGCTTGATGACGAAATCGTCGGCGCCGAGCTCGAGGCCGGCGACGTGGTCGGCCTCGCTCTGGCTCGCGGTCAGCATGAGGATCGCGCCCGCGTAGCCCTCGCGGACCCTCCGCACAACGTCGAGACCGTTCGCGCCGGGGAGCATCAGGTCGAGGATCACGAGGTCCGGCTGCTCAACCAGGATGCGCTCCGCACCCACGTCCCCGCTCGCCACCCGCGCGAGCTCGAAGCCCTGGGGACGGAGATAGCTCGCGAGCAACTCCGCGAACTCGTCGTCGTCCTCGACGAGGAGCAGCTGCGCCTTCCGCACGGAGTCACGGTGCGTCCTCGGGCCGGGCGGAGGCAAGCCTGAGTACGCTTCGCAACACTACGCTGCGGATTGCCGACGGATGGACGCCGCCGCGTCACGCAAGACTCCGGCATGGCCCTCGACACCGCCGCTCCGCCCCGACCGTCACTCCAATCGCCGCGCTCGGCGGGCGAACGCCCAGGCGGCGCCGCAATCGCCACCGCGCGCGCCCGACGCATCGCGGTCCTGATGGCCGTGGTGGGCACGGCGTGCGGCGACGATGCGGACGCGCGCCCCTGCGACGCGGAGCCCGAACTCCTCACGACGAGCGAGGGCGTCGAGTTCGTGCGCACGCCGGACACCTGCTTCGACGACCTCCCCGACTGGCCCTTCGCGCCGCAGTACCTGGAGATCGACGGGCTGCGTCAGGCCTACGTCGACGAGGGCCCGCGCGATGGCGAGGTGGTGCTTATGCTCCACGGGCAGCCCTCGTGGTCGTACCTCTACCGGAAGATGATCCCCGTGCTCGCCGAGGCGGGGTTCCGGGCGATCGCCATGGACCACCTCGGCATGGGCCGCTCCGACAAGCCGACGGCGGTGAGCGAGTACACCTACCTGCGGCACAACGAGCGGCTGCTCCGCTTCATCGAAGCCCTCGACCTCCGGGACGTCACGCTCTTCGTGCAGGACTGGGGGAGCCTCATCGGGCTGCGCGTGGCGGGTTTGAACCCGGAGCGCTTTGCGCGCATCGCCGTCGGCAACGGCGACCTCCCGAACATCCCGGAGGGCATGGCGGCGCTGGCGCCGATCGAGGATCCCGACGTCCTCGACGACACCCTGACCTTCCCCATCACGAACATCCCGGCCCAGCAGCCCGCCTTCTACGACGGGTGCGAGCTCGACGGCCCCGCCGTGCTCGCGGCCTTCGGGCCGGACGCAGACCCGGCGGACGCGGCGTTCTCCAACTGGGCGAACTACGCGATGAAGTCGCCGAGCTTCCGGCCCTCCGAGGTCGTGGAGGCCATCACCTATTTCGACCTGCCCGACGCGGTCGAGGCCGCCTACGACGCGCCCTACCCGAGCCGGATCTACCTGACCGGCCCGCGGACCTTCCCGTCGCTCCTCGCCCAGCTCGACGGCCTCAACGCGGAGGCCTCGGCCGGTCTGATGGCCTTCGAGCGCCCCTTCCTGACGATCTGGGCTGCCAACGACCCCGGAAACCTCGGGAGCTGCGAGACCCAGGCGAACCTCGTCTGCGGCGTCACCGGGGCGGAGGGCCAGGCGCACACCCGGCTGCCCGAGGCGAGCCACTTCCTCCAGGACGATCAGGGCGTCGAGATCGCCACGCGGCTCGTCGCGTGGATGGCCGGCGAGGACACCTACGTGGCCGACTTCGTTCCCGACTGCGAAGGCGGAGGGGCGCTTCCCATCACCGAGGCCGGCACGGGCACGCCCTGCGTGGACGACGCCGAATGCGAGGGCCTCGAGGCCTCGGCGTGCGTCCGCCTCGAGGAGGCGGGCTTCTGCAGCATCGAAGGCTGCGGAGCGGGCGAGTGCGGCATGAGCTACCTCTGCTGCCGGGAGTGCAACCCCGCGGTCGCTCCGATGCTCCCCTTCGAAGGCTCGGCGTGCCTCCCCGAGGCGATCTCCGACGCCCTGACGACCATGGCCGGCTGCACCTGCGACTGACCCTTCAGCGCCCGGCGGCCCACCTCGACGCCCCTCCACGGAGTCCCTCATCATGCCCGTCGTGGTGACTCTCCGCCGAGCCGGCACCGCCGATGCGGACCTTCTACCGGACGTCGAACGGGACGCGGCGTGCGCCTTTCGGGCGTTCCCCGCGTTGGCCTGGCTCGCCGACGAGCCGCCCCTGGCGCCCAAGGTGCATCGGGCGCACATCGCGACGGGCACGGTGTGGGTGGCGCACGCCCCGGAGGCAGAGGACACGCTGGCAGGCTTCCTGACCGCCGAGCTCGTCGACGCGCGCCACCTGCACGTGCTCGAGCTCTCGGTGCGCCGGGCAGCTCAGGGGCGCGGCATCAGACGCCGTCTTCTCGAGCACGCCGCGCACGACGCGCGGCGTCGCGGGCTCGAGAGCGTGACCCTGACGACGTTCCGCGACGTCCCATGGAACGCACCCTTCTACGAGCGGGTCGGCTTCGAAGGACTCCCCGGGGACCTGCTCGGGCCCCGTCTCGAGGGCATTCTTCGCGACGAAGCGGCGCACGGCCTGGTCGCCGAGAACCGCTGCGCCATGCGCCTGCGGCTCACCTAGGCCGCGGGCGCTTGGTTCGACACGCGACACCACGAATCCCCATCCACCGCCCAAGCAACGGCCACTGCCAGCCGTTGTAACGGGCGTGGGCCGGAATCGTTGGTATCGTTCGAGCCACCATGGCGAGAGCCGCCCGATGACGGCGTCCGGCCGGGCTCTGCCGAGCCTCCGGCTCCTCTACGTCGACGACGACGCCGACGCTCGCCGCGCCGTCGCCCGGGTCCTGGCCCGCACCACCCACCGCCTCGAGCTCGCCGCCACCCCGCGCCAGGCCGTCCGCCGCGCCTCCCGGCAGCGCTTCGACGCCATCCTCACGGACCTCCGCATG
>JBCDGX010000087.1:0-12852 GCA_038750805.1 Myxococcota bacterium | reverse complement strand
GCCGCCTCTCGCGCCTCAGGTTCGCTCCATGACCCGGAGAGAACACATGTCCCCGTCCCGTCCCCGAACGGCCGCGCTGCTGAGCGAGCCTCGCCCCGCCCCCCGGTCCACGCCGCGCCGGCGTGACGTCGCGCTCGGCCTCCTCGTCTTCGCCCTCGCCGTGGCCGAGCTGGTCTTCCGCACGGAGCTCACGGCGCTCGCCTTCAGCGTGCTGCTGGTGGCGGCTCCGGCGATCGCGCTTCGCCGCGTCCACCCCTTCGCGGCGCTGGCCGCGGCGTTCCTGGCGTCCGCCGGCGTCGACCTGGTCCAGCTCGCGACCGGCGCCCGTGTCGTCGACCTGGCCTCGAGCATGTTCATGCTCACCCTCCCCTACGCGCTCCTCCGCTGGGGTAGCGGGGCCGAGATCCGCGCCGGCGTCCTCCTCTCCGCCCTCACCTTCGCGCTCGGCGTGGTCGCCGACGGCCTCTCGCTGGGCGATACGCTCGGGGGCATCGCCGTCCTCGGCGGCGCCTTCGCGCTGGGCCTGGCGATGCGCTTCCGGGCGCGAAGCCGGGCGCAGGAGCTGGAGGCCGCGAAGCTCCGCGAGCGCGAGCGCATCGCCCGCGACCTTCACGACACCGTCGCCCATCACGTCTCGGGCATCGCCGTGCGCGCCCAGGCCGGCCTCGCGCTCGCCGGGCAGGAGCCCGCCGCCGCCACGGACGCCCTGAGGGTCATCGCCGAGGAGGCCTCCCGAACGCTCGAGGAGATGCGCGCCATGGTGGGCATCCTCCGCGCGGAGCGCGCGCCGGCGCTGAGCTCGCTCGAGTCGCTCGCCGACGAGAGCGCCAGGCCCCCGGTCCGCGTGACGCTGAGCGGTGACGTGGAGGGCGTCGGCGAGGCGACGCGCGGCGCCCTCCAGCGCATCGCGCGCGAGGCCATCACCAACGCCCGAAAGCACGCGCGGGGCGCCTCCCGCATCGACGTGCGCGTGAGCGTCGACGAGCGGGGCGCGCGCCTCGAGATCGCCGACGACGGCGGTGCCCCCTCGCGGCGCCCGAGCCCCGCGGGCTACGGTCTCGTCGGAATGCGTGAGCGCGCCGAGCTCCTCGGAGGCACCCTCGAGGCCGGACCGATCGAGGGCGGCGGCTGGCGCGTCGTCGGCTTCCTTCCCCGGCGAGGAAGCGCGCGGTGACGCTCCGCGTCTTGGTCGCGGACGATCAGGAGATCGTGCGCACGGGTCTTCGGATGATCGTCGACGCGCAGCCGGGCATGGAGGTCGTCGCGACGGCGGCCGACGGCCACGAGGCCCTCGCGCGGGCCAAGGCGCACGCCCCGGACGTCTGCCTGCTCGACATCCGCATGCCCGGCCTCGACGGCATCGAGGTGACCCGGCGCCTGGCCGGACCCCAATGCGCCGAGCCCATGGCCGTCGTCGTCATCACGACCTTCGACCAGGACGAGTACGTGCTCGACGCGCTGAAGGCCGGCGCGAGGGGCTTTCTCCTCAAGGACGCGGGCCCGGAGCTCCTCGCCCAGGCCATCCGCGCCGCGGCGGAAGGCGGCGCGCTCATCGCGCCCCGCGTCATGACGCGCATGCTCGGGACGCTGGTCGGTCCCTCGCGGGAGCGGCCGGAGCCGAGCGAGCCCCTGAGCGAGCGGGAGGAGGAGGTCCTCCGCGCCGTCGCCCGCGGCCTCACGAACGCGGAGATCGGCCGCGAGCTCTTCATCAGCCTGAGCACGGTGAAGACCCACGTGGCGCACCTGATGGAGAAGCTCGACGCCCGGAACCGGGTGGAGATCGCCATATGGGCCCACGAGACCGGTCGCGCCGGCTCGGGGCGTGGGCCCAAGGTCTGAGCCGGCCCTGCGGTATACTGATCTCAGCGATGAGCGAGCCCATCTTCGAGGACACGCAGGTCGATGACCCGCGCATCGGCATGGTCCTCCAGGACCGCTATCGCATCGTGCGCAAGCTCGGCGAGGGCGGCATGGGCGCCGTCTACGAGGGCGAGCACATGCTCATCAAGCGGCGCGTGGCCATCAAGGCCTTGCACGCGCAGTTCGCGATGAACGCGGAGATCGTCAAGCGCTTCCACAACGAGGCGCTCGCGGCCACGGCCATCGGTCACGAGAACATCATCGAAGTCACCGACATGGGCCGCTTCGACGACGGCTCCGTGTTCATGGTGCTCGAGTACCTCGACGGGCGGGACTGGGCCGACGACATCGAGAGCGGCGGGCCGCAGCCCGTCGGCCGCGTCGTGCGCATCCTGCTGCAGGTCTGCGACGCGCTGGCCGCGGCCCACGCGAAGGGGATCATTCACCGGGATCTGAAGCCCGAGAACATCTTCCTCATCCGGCGCTCGGGGAACCCGGACTTCGCCAAGGTCCTCGACTTCGGCATCTCGAAGATGAAGGACGCCGCGGCCCCCGGGAGCTCCATGACCCGGACCGGGACCACGCTCGGGACGCCCTACTACATGGCCCCCGAGCAGGCGCAGGGGAAGCGGAGCATCGACCACCGCGCCGACATCTACAGCCTCGGCGTGATCCTCTTCCAGGCGCTCACCGGGCAGTACCCCTTCGACGACGACTCGTACCCAATGCTCGTCCTGAAGATCTGCACGGAGCCGCCGCCGGACCCCCTCGAGTTCCGCCCGGATCTTCCGCACGGGCTCGTCGGGATCATCACGCGGCTCCTGCAGAAGGACCCGGCCGCGCGCTTCCAGGACTGCGCGAGCCTGCGCGCGGCGCTCGAGCCCTACGCGCATCTGGACCAGGCGCCGGTCGCGGCGGCGAGCGCCATGTCGACGGCGAACCGGCCTCCCTCGGCGCTGGCGAGCGACCCCAACTTCGTCGGCGGCGCGACGATGGCCGCGACGCCCGTGGGCCCCACGCCCCCGGCCGTGACGGGGCCGGTGACGGGCGGGGCGCCTCCGGTGGCGCAAGCCATGGCAGCGCCCCTCGGAGCGCAGCCGACCGGGCCGGTGATGGCGCCGGGGGTCGTCCCGCAGCCGGCAACGGAGCCGCAGAGCCCGGAGGCCGTGACGCCCTCGAGCGGGGTCCGGCCCTCCTCGACGCCGAGCGGTGGCGCGTCGAAGACGCCGCTCTTCCTCGGTCTCGCGGTGCTTCTCGTCGGCGGGGGCGTCGCCATCGCGACGATGGGCGGCGGCCCCGAGCCCGCCCCGGAGCCTGTGCCCACGGTGGCGACGCCCGCCCCCAGCGACGCGCCGCCCGCCGCGGCCCCTCCGACCGAGGCGGCCTCCTTCGTGCGCATCACCATCCGAGCGACGCCGAGCGACGCGGAGCTCTTCCTGGACGGCGACCGCGTCGCCAACCCCTTCGAGGCGGAGCTCCCGGCCCAGGAGGAGCCCCGGCGCCTCGAGGCCCGGGCCGAAGGTCATACGACGGTGCTCCAGGACCTGGTGATGAAGTACTCGCAGAACATCACCATCGAGCTCGAGCGCGGCGAGGGCACGGACGACCAGCGCCACGCCGAACGGCGCATCGCCCGGGAGCGCCGCCGCGAGCGCGAGGCTTCCATGAGCGCCCCGATGGCGGCCCCCATGAGCGCGCCGATCGAGCGGACCGTCGTGAGCGAGATGACCACCGTCGTCGTGGCCCCGGCGCCGACCATGGGCCCTTCGGAGGAAGCTCAGCGCATGCTGGACGCCGCCGATCGCATGGAGCGCGCTGCCGCCGAGCTCGCTGCGTCGGCCATGAGCGAAGAGCCGCCGCCCTCGTCGAAGCTCAAGCAGGTCAACCTGCTCGGCAACTGATCGGCCGACCGGAGCCTCAACCGGAGAAAAGGGAGCCGACCTCGGCCCGCTTTGCGAGGGCCCGCTCCAGGTGCGCACGAAGCAGCGCGGTGTCGAGGGGCTTCTCGAGGCATGGGACCGTCGCCCGCTCGAGGAACGCGCGGGCGTCTCGGGTCTGGGCCCCGCCGGTCATGAACACGGTGCGCGCGAGCTCGCCCGGCGCGTGCACCACGAGGTGGTCGTGGATGTCCATCCCCGTGACGTGCGGCATCAGGAGGTCGCAGAGGATGAAGTCGAAGTCCCCCGAGAGGATGCGCGGGAGCGCGAGCCGTGCGTCGTCGACCACCTCCACGTCGTGCTCCCGAAGCGCCCTTCGGAGCGCGCGCCCGAGCCCTACCTCGTCGTCGACGACGAGCACGCGCGCCGAGGCCCCGGGCGGAGGCGCCACGTAGCTGATGCGCTTTCGGCGCCCGCTCGGGGCCGCGGCCTCGGCGCGCCGAAGGCGGACCCGGAAGCAGGCGCCGACCTCGCGCGCTTCGAGCGTCAGCTCGCCACCGAAGCGCTCGACGATGGTCCTCGAGATCGAGAGGCCGAGGCCGCTCCCCTCTCCAAGAGGCTTGGTGGTGTAGAAGGGCTCGAAGATGCGCTCGGCGACGTCGGGCGGGATGCCGGGCCCGTCGTCCTCCACGTCGATCCACACGTGGGTGCCGTCGGCGCCGCCGCACACCCGGACGCGATGGGCCTCGGGCCCACCGGGCGGCAGGGCCTGCGCCGCGTTGACCAGGAGGTTGAGGAGCACCTGCACGAGCTGCGGCTCGTGGGCGAGGGCCGGCGGCAGACCGCCGACCTCGACATCGAGGAGCGCCCGCCGATTCAGCTCGAGCTTCGCGATGTTCGCCGCCGACGAAACGACGGCGCCGAGGTCCGTCGGGCGTGGGTCCGCCACGTCCGCGGTGCCGCGGGAGAGGATCCGCAGGTCCGCCACGATGTCCCGCACGCGCCCGGCGCCGGCCACGGCGTCGCGGAGCGCTTCGAGCACCTCCTCGTCGACGCCGCCGCGCTCGAGCTCGCCGACGGCGAACGCGAGGTTCGTCATCACGTAGGAGAGCGGGTTGTTGATCTCGTGCGCCACGCCGGCGGCGAGCGTGCCCAGCGACGCCATGCGCTCGGTGACGACGAGCTGGCGCTGGAGCGCCTCCTGCTCGGTGACGTCGCGGATGATGATCGTGACGTAGCCCTCGTCGTGCGGGGAGAAGCTGACGGCGAAGTGGCGGCCGTTGCGCTGAAAGCGCTGGTGGATGGCCTCCCCCGTGCGAAAAGCCTCGGCGATGGCGGCCCGCGCCGCCTCGCGGCGGTCGTCGGGGATGCGCCGGACGAGGTCGTCGCCCACGTCCACGCGCGGGAGGTGGTCCGCGGTCACGTGCGAGGCCACGAGCGTGCCGGTCTCGTCGACCACATAGATGCTGTCCGGCAGCCCATCCAGCACGGCGCGGAGGCGCGCCCCCGCGTCATCCAGATCGCGGAGCTTCGCGTCCTGTGACACGTACGTTCGGTCCACCTCGGCGATGAACGCGCGCAGCCCTTCGGAGAGGCGGCTTGGGTCACGGACCCAATGGTCCAGCTGCCGTCGCAGCTGGGCGTGTCGCGGAGTGCTCAAGGAGAACTGCGTCCTCGGTGAATGGCGACGACCCCGTAGGCGTGAAGCGCGTTCGTCGTCTACGTGGTTCTGCGTATAACACGCTCCAACGGCAACGCTCGCCGATCGTTGCAGGTAAGCAACGGCGGTCTCGCGCGAGGCACCCCGGAAAGCGCTGCCCCCGACGCCGCGGCAGGGGGTACGATTCCGCTGGCATGAGACGCGGATGGGGTTGGGGCGCGGTCGTCGCCGCTCTCCTCGTGGTCGCCCCGGCGGCCGCGCAGGAAGCGCCGGAGGACCCGAGGGCGGACGCGACACTGGTCGAGGCGCAGGAGCGGCTCGAGCGAGGTCAGGCGCTCTTCGACGAGGAGAACTACGACGCGGCGCTCGCCGAGTTCCAAGCCGCGGAGGTGCTGCTCGCGGAGCACCCGGCGCTCTACCTGGTCCTCTACAACATCGGAAAGACCTACGAGGTCCTCTTCCGCTACGACCAGGCGATGACCTACTACCGGCGCTACCTCGCAGAGGGCGGCGCCGAGCAGGAGGACGCCCCGGAGGTGCGGGCGAAGATCCAACTCCTCGAAGGGCTCCTGGGCACGATCCGCATCGCCGTGAACCTGAGCGCCTACGAGGTCTGGATCGACGATCAGCTCGTCGGCGAGAACAAGACCGAGGTGCTCGTGCCCGGGGGCAACCACCTCGTCGAGATCCGCGCCGAGGGCCACAACCCGGAGCAGCAGGAGGTGCAGGTCCCGGCCCGCGCGACGCGCGAGCTGAGCTTCGAGCTCGAGGAGCAGTTCGAGGGCCTCCCGCCCGGCTACTTCTGGGCGTCCGCCGGGCTCGCCGTGGCCGCCGTCGCCGTCGGCGGCGTCTTCGGGGTCCGCGCGCTCACGGAGCGCAACGACTACGACGATTGCGTGAGCCAGAGCGCCTCGGACCTCGCGTGCAACGGCGCCGAGGTCCAGGAGAGCATCGGCGACAACGCGCGGAACGCGGACATCATGTTCGGCGTGGGCGGTCTCTTCGCCGTCGGCGCCGTGGTCTTTGCGGTCTTCACCGAGTGGGGCGGGGACGGGGACGGGGACGCCGAGCCCGACGCCACCGAGGTGCGCCTGGTGCCGGCGGGATCTCCGAGCTCGGCCGGGCTCGTGCTCGAGGGGCGGTTCTGATGCGCCGTCTCCTTCCCTTCCTGGCGCTCCCCTTCGCCGCGGGCTGCACCTTCCTCAACCTCGACGGCTTCGACGTCCCGAGCTGCACCAACGCCGGCGCCACGCCCGCCGAGCAGGCCATGGCCTGCGCCGAGGCCCTCGGCGCGCAGGACGGCTTCCCCGCCGGCTGCGTTCCCTACGTGTGCCAGCAGGACACGGGCCAGTGCGTGCTCATCGGTGGCGGCGAGATCTGCGACGGCCTCGACAACGATTGCGACGCCAAGATCGACGAGGCCGCGGGCAGCGAAGCGCGCGTGCTCGCCCCGACCTACGACCCGCCCTCGCTCATTCAGACGAACGAGCCGACGGAGTTCCGCGTCGCGACGACGGGCACGCTCCCCCGCGTCACCTGGACCGACACCGACGGCAAGGGCTTCGTCTCGTCGCTCGCCATCGACGCGACGCCCGAGGAGCTCTTCTGGAGCCGCAACGCGGACATCTCGAGCGTGGGGCCCGCGGCCGACGCGACCACGGAAGCCGGCGAACCGAACAACTGCTACGTGCGCAGCACCCCGGGCTCCGGCGTGGCCGTGACCGACGACGGGCCCGACCCCGCCGGCTTCCGCATCGGCCGCTGCAACTTCGCGCGGGTCGCGCCGGCGGTCTACGAGGACACGGGCTTCGTCGCGGCGCTGAACACGAACGGCTGCGCTCCGGGACAGCTCCGCGTCGGCCACACCTCACCGGGCGGCGCGGACCGCGTGCTCCAGCTCGGGCCGCCGGGGCGGGCGAACAGCTTCTTCGGCCTCTCGCTCACGCCGGACGGGCGATGCACGGCGACCGATCCCCTCGCGTGCGCGGAGGCCCAGGAGGTCTTCGAGGCGTTGCCGACGACCTGCGCGGCGGCCTGCGGCGAAGACGAGGAGTGCATCGGCGGCGTCTGCAGCGCGCGCTTCTGTGCGGACGCGAGCGCCTGCGGGACGGGCCTCGAGTGCCTCTGCGGGCGGTGCCGCCATCCGGACGCCATCCCCTACCTGCGCGCCTGCGGCCTCGGCGCCCTGAACATGGCCGCGACGGATCGGGAGACCGGCGAGGAGACCGTCGCCCAGGGCCTCGTCGCCGGCATCAGCGGCGCCGTCGGCGCCCTGGACTGCAACGAGGTTCCGCGCGACGTCGCCATCAACGGTGTGCAGTTCGAACGCCAGAGCGGCCGCGAGCGGGTGCAGTCCACGGACGAGGGCCGGCTCCAGGTCATCGGCCAGACCCTCGGCGCCGCGGCCCCCGCCGTGCTCGCCGTGGAGCGCCTCGAGCTCATCGGCTTCGTCGTGGCGTACAGCGACCTCGACCAGGACGTCGTGCTCGAGGTCGTCAACGAGCTCCCGCCGCTCCGGGCCACGCAGGCGACCACCTGCGAGACCCTCGCCGGGGAGCCGCAGATGTGCCTCCCGCTCCAGACCGACGGAGGCGAAGCCATCTTTCAGCCCTCGGTCTGCAGCGAGACGGATTGCGGAACCGACGAGGGCCTCTGCGTCTCCGGGCGCCGGAGCTGCGAGGCCGGCACGGCCTTCTGCGAGGGCCTCGTCCGGCCGCGGCCGGAGCTCTGCGGCAGCGGCGAGGACGAGGATTGCGACGGCGTCGTCGATGAGAACCCCGCGGAGCTGCCCTGCGTATCGGCCGCCGAGGGCTGCGCGCCCGAGGGCACCGACGCTTGCGACGGCCGCGACGACGATTGCGATGGGCGCGTCGACGAGCACGCGGCGGCCGAGCTCGCGGACTCCTGCGCCGCGCCGGGCGCCCCGTCCGACCGGGGCATCTGCGGCGGTGTCCCCGCCTGCCGTGGCGGCGTCGTCGTCTGCGAAGGCGCGTCGCGGCAGCGGCAGGAGCCCGCGGGGATCCCGCGCGACGTCTGCGGCAACGGCCTCGACGACGATTGCGACGGCACCGTGGACGAAGACGGGGGGACGCCGACCACGCGCTGCCTCGCCGAGACCTGCGACGAGGGCATGCAGGGCATGGCCACGGGCGGCAACGAGTTCTGCGACGCCGAGGACGACGACGGAGACTGCGCCGTCGACGAGAGCCTCGGGAACGCGATCAGCATCGCCGACGTCGACCTCCTCCCGGTCCGCTCCTCGCAGCGGCCGCCGGAGGTCATCCGCCAGTGCATGACGGTCCCGCCCATCGCGGCCGAGGAGCTCCGCGAGTTCACGCTCCAGGGCAACCTCGACCTCGCCGACGGCGTCGTCGACGACCTGGCCATCGCCATCGGCCCCGCCACGGACGAGAGCGTGACCCTCGGGATCACCTGGCGCGAACGCGGCCCCGGCGGGCGCTCGCTCATCGGCTTCCGGAGCGCGATCCTCGACCTCGAGTGCGAGTGCCGCATCGGCACCGTGAGCACCTGCGACGTCGGCTGCGCGGAGGAGTCCCGCCGCATCGTCGCGCTGAACGACGCGACGCCCCCGCAGCGCGTGACCGTCGAAGAGGGCGATTACGGCGCGCAGGCCATCGCCTACGCGCCCGCGGGCTTCCTCGACGAGCGCCTCGCGCGCGATGGCACGACGCTCGAGATGCCCGCCGAAGGCGGCGGCTGGTTCGTGACCTGGACTGCCCCGGACGGGGCGAGCCGCGAGGTCCGCGTTCGGCGCTTCGCAGCCCGGGACGGCCTCGCCATCGAGGCCTGCACCGAGGAGCCCTGCGGCTACGGCATCGTCGAGGACACGACGCTCCGAGGCGGCCGGCCGCCCGTGGCGAGCTCCCCGCTCCTCTTCGAGGACACCATCCGCGGCGCACGCTTCGTCTACTACGACGAGAACAACGCCGAGCTGATCAGCGGCGAGCTCCAGACCTGCGACGGGAGCGTGGACGCGCCGGGCACCTGAGCCCGGCGCTCCGCGCGCCTCAGGCTCGGCGCCAGAGCGCGAGGTGCTCCTTGCCCTCGCGGCCCGGGTGGCTCTGCGTCACCGCCTCGAGGCGGAAGGGCCGGAGCCCGAGCGGCTCGAGCACCGCGCGCTGATCGTCCGGCCAGAGCGGCCAGGGCGGCCCCTCGTAGTCCGGCGGCGCGTGCATGGCGGGGAAGATCAGCGTCGCCAGCACGCCCCCGGGCGCGAGCAAGCGCTCCATGAGCGCCGCCCAGCGCGGGCGCTCGGCCGGGTCGAGGGCGCAGCAGAAGGTGTAGTCCCAGACGACGTCGTAGCGGCCCTCGTGCGCGAAGGCGTCGCCGATCTCGATGCGCGCGTTCGCGAGGCCCCGCTCGGCACGAAGGACCTCGAAGCGCTCGCCCGCCGTCGGCGCGACGTCCAGGCCGACGGCCTCGAAGCCCGCCGCCGCGAAGGCGAAGACGTCGTAGCCGCTCCCGCAACCGGGAACGAGGGCGCGGCGACCGGCGGGGGCCCCGAGGGCCTCCTCCCGAAGCAGACCGAGCAAAACGGGCGCCGGCGCTCCCGCGTCCCAGCGCGTCCGTCCCTCGGCCCAGGCGTCCTCCCACGACATGGGGCGGGCATGGAGCGCACCGGTCGCGCCCGCAAGCGCGGGGCGTGCGTCCGGCGGGCGAGACGCCAGGCCGCGTTTTTCCCGGCCGGGGCACTACGTATGCGTCGAACCCGAAACGACCTCGGCGCCGATCATCCACACCCAACGGATCATCTTCCCTGTGGCGGGGTACTAGAGTCTCGGGCCGTGCGCCTCCTCGTCCTCGGTCTCGGCCTCGTGCTCGCCCTCGCGGGCCTCTTCCTCGGCGTTCGAGCCGTACGGGACCACGAGGGTGTCGAGAGCGGTCCCCGCGGGCCGGCGCAGACCCTCGCCGCGCTGGAGGCCATCACGCACCGGCAGCTGGTCGTGGCGCCCATCGCACCCGGGGCCAGCATGCTGCTCGAGGCCTGCGCCGAGGACGCCTTCGAGGACCCGGCGTGGGCCGAGGTCGTCTTCGACGTCTGGGTGCTCGAAGGAGGCCACGAAGAGCGCGCGCGCTCGGTGCCCGGCGCCGAGGTGAAGGAGGCCGTGCGGCGCGCCCCCGACGGAAGCGGCTGCGCCACCGTCGCGAGCGCGGAAGGGCTCCCCTTCGAGGGCGAGGTCGCGCTCGGCCTCCGCGGCGCCGGCGAAGGCGACGCGACGCCTCCCGCGGACCTCGCCGAGCTCCGCGTGCGTGGCCTCGCGAAGACCTGGCGCCCCGTCGGCGATGGCGACGGGCTCCCGGCGCTCCTCCTCGGCCTCGGCGCGCTGGCCCTCGTGCTCGGCTGGCTGCTCCCCGCCGGCGCCGGACGCCGGGCAGCGTTCGACGCGCTCGCCGGGGAGCTCGAGGCCCCGGCCGCGGGGGCAGCGAGCCCGCCGGCGCCCTGGCGACGGCTCCCGGAGCATCGGCGGGCCCTTTCGGCGGCGGCCTTCTTCGTGCTCGCGCTCTTCGCCCTCGAGCTCCTGCCGGGCCTCGTCGGGGGGAGCGTGCTGCCGCGCGGGGGGGCGATCGCCGGGCTTCAGGTCGGCCTGGCCGTGCTCCTCGGCGGGACCCTCGGTCGCGTCGCGGGGAGCCGCGACCTGGGTCTCGTGGCGCCGACGGGCGGTACGGGCCGGCGCCTCGCCTTCCTCCTCGCCGCGCCGCTGGCGGGGCTCGGCCTCGTCGTCCTCGGGCGCGTGCTCGCGGGCCTCGTGCCCTCCACGGGCGTGGCCCCGGTCGAGACCCTCGTGACCCTGCCGAGCGGTTCGCTGGCGTTCGGCCTCTATGCCCTCTTCGCGCCGCTGGCCGAGGAGCTCTTCTTCCGGGGCTTCCTCTATGGGGCGCTCGAGCGCCGGTACGGAGCCAACGTCGCGACCGGGGTGGTCATCGCGCTCTTCGCGCTGGTGCACCTCGGCCAGAGCTTCGGTGCCTGGGGCGCCTTCCTCTCGGTGACGGTGACCGGGGCCCTCCTCACGTTGCTCCGGCGCTGGAGCGGCTCGGTGCTCGTGCCGGCCCTCGCGCACCTGGCGCACAACGGTGTGCTCACGCTCCAGGCGCTGCTCTGAGCCTCACTCGCTCTCGACGCGCCGCACGCGGAAGCCCTCGATGCGCGTGCCGCGCCGGGCCCGAAGGCACACGCCGACGAGAACCCCGAGCCCCAGCGCCTCCGTGTCCGTGAAGCGCGCGAAGTCGCCGCCGAGCTCGGGCTCGGGGCATCCGCGCCCCTCGAAGGCGCCCGCCTCGACGGGCAGCACGCGGACGGAGCGTCCCTCCCGGGCGATGCGAACGGGCGCGTCGCGGGGAACCTCGGTGGTGCAGGCGCCGACGGCGACCTCGCGCAGGCCGGGCTCGTCGCCCACGGCGTTGAACGCCACCACCGTGGCCAGCGCCCCCGCCGGCCGGAACAGGAGCTCGAGGGCCCGGTCGTCCTGCAGCTCCACCTCGAGGGCCGCGAAGCGCAGCGCCGGCAGCTCGAGGCGCGCCTCGTCCTCGAGAGCGACCAGCGCCGACCCCTCCTGCGCCCACTGCCCGGGCCCGCTCGCGCGGAGGTCCTCGAGGAAGAGCGTCGAGGGCGCGCTCCCCCAGAGCGTCGCGAGCGGCGGCCGGCGAAGGAAGGCGCCCTCCGCGTCGAGCTCGGCGACGAGGCCATCCGCGAGGGAGACGAGGCGCTCGGGCGCGCGGCGGAGGGGCCAGGCCTCGATGCCCGCGCTCCCGGCCCGCACCACGCGCGGCCCTTCCGGGTCGTCGACGTCCACCGAGAGCGCCCCGAGGTCGAGGGCGAAGGCCCGGGGCGCGCCCTCCCCGTCCGTTCCGGTCAGGAGGAGCCGCCCGTCCGGTAGCGCCGCGGCGCGCGCCCCGGTCATCGCCGGGAGCGCGGCGGCGAGATCGATGCGCGTGCGTCGCAGGTTGGGCCGGAGCAGGTCCTCCGGGGGGACGCGCTCGAGCAGCTCGAGCTGCGTCGGGAGATCCGCGCCGAACGCGACGGCCCGAGCGCCGGGCAGCGCCACGGCCTGCGCCGGCCCGAGGAACGCCGCGAGGCGGATCCCGCTCGAGACGAAGCCGCCCTGCTCCGGGTCGAAGACGAGCACCTCCGTGAGGTCGCCGCCGCCCGGCCCCCGCCCGCCGACGAGGACGACGCCACCGTCGTCGAGGCGCAGCACGCGGGGTCGCGCGCGCCCGACGGGCAGGGGCGCCATCGCGCGGACCGCGAAGCTCGAGGCGTCGATGCGGAGCACGCTCGCGAGGGGCGCGCCCAGCTCGCCGGCCGCTTCCGGGAAGACGCGGCCTCCGACGACGAGCACGGCGCTCGCCCCGAGGGGCACGACGCCCGCTTCCCGCCGGGGCCCACCGAGGGAGCGCGGCGCGGCCGTCAGGCGCCGGGCCGCGTCGAAGACCTCG
>JBCDGX010000086.1:0-12865 GCA_038750805.1 Myxococcota bacterium | reverse complement strand
GCCGGGCGCCACAGCCACCTCATGCGCTCATTCACGAGCACAGCCTACCAACTACGAAAAGGCCCCTAAAAAGGGGCCTTCACTGACGTGGTAGCGGGGGCAGGATTTGAACCTACGACCTTCGGGTTATGAGCCCGACGAGCTACCAGACTGCTCCACCCCGCGACGAGGGAGCGAGACCTTAGCTGGCTCGCCCAGGGTGTCAAGCTCGCGCGACGACAAAGTGAAGTGTCGGCGCGTAGATGAGTGATTCCGAGGACTTAGCCCTGCTGCCGGCGCTTGTGGGGGTTGAGGAAGCGCTTCTTCAGGCGCTCCAGCTCCTTCCCTCCCAGGGGACGGTGCTGCCCGGGCCGCAGCCCTTCCGTGGTGATCTCCGCGAAGCTCAGCCGGGAGAGGCGCATCACCCGGTGGCCGATGGCGTCGCCCATGCGGTGAATCTGCCGGTTCTTCCCCTCGAAGAGCGTCAGGTGCACCCAGGTCACCCGCTCTTCGGTCCGCTCGACGAAGACCTCCGCCGGTCGCGTCATGTAGCCGTCGTCGAGCTGTACGCCGTTCCGAAGCTTGTCGAGCTCCTCCACGTCGAGGTGCCCGGCCATCTTCGCCAGGTACTGCTTCGGCACGCGGCTCCCCGGCCGGAGCAGCGCCTCGCTCATCGCCCCGTCGTTCGTCAGCAGCAGCACGCCGCTCGTGTGGTAGTCGAGGCGCCCCACGGGAAAGACCCGCTCCGGGACGCTCTTCACGAGGTCCCCCACCGTCGGCCGCCCCTCCGGGTCGCCCAACGTGCTCACCGTCGCCCGGGGCTTGTTCAGCACCAGGTACACGGGCTTCTCGGCGACGAGGCGCCGCCCGTCCACCTCGACCTTGTCCTTCCGCGGATCGACCCGCGTGCCGAGCTCCGTGACCACCTTGCCGTTCACGCGCACGCGCCCGTCGGTGATCAATGCCTCCGCCTTCCGGCGGCTCGCGACCCCGGCCTGCGCGATGACCTTCTGAAGTCGCTCCTGCGCCACCGCGCGAGCTTAGTCCGCACCCCCACGTCCGGCTCGCCGAATCGCCGCCGCCCTGTCCGAGCCCCTCGCGCCGTGGTCGCCCTCCGCGTTCGGGGACGCCAGATCGCGGATCACGTTTCGGGGGCGTTGCGTTCGCGAAAAATGAGGACGCGCGAACGAACCCGTCTTGTTTTTCCTCGAGCCGGGACTCACAAGCATGAAGCGGTTGAAACAGCTAGGTGTGCCGGGAGGGCGCCCGCGATGGAGTTCCATGTCCTCAGCTTCGAAGGTCCCGACGGGTACAGCCGTGCCGGGGGGATCGCGACCCGCATCGTCGGCCTCACCGAGGCCCTCGCCGGCACGGACCTGCCGACGCACCTCTGGTTCGTCGGCGACCCGGAGCTGCCCGGGCACGAGGAGCAGGAGGGCGTGCAGCTCCACCGCTGGTGCCAGTGGCTCAGCGCGCACCACCCCATGGGCGTCTACGACGGCGAGGAGACGAAGGCCGACGACTACGCGAAGTCGTTGCCGCCCTACCTCCTCGACCGCCTCGAGGGCTCGCTCCGGCGGGGCGAGCGGGCGGTGGTCCTCGCCGAGGAGTGGCACACAGTGCACGCCGTCCGGCACCTCGACCACCTGCTCCGCGAGCGGCGCCTCCGCGACCGCGTCGCCATCCTCTGGAACGCGAACAACACTTTCGGCTTCGACCGCATCGATTGGCCCGCGCTCGGCGCCGCGGCGACCCTCACGACGGTCAGCCGCTACATGCGCCAGTGGATGCGCGAGCGCTGCGGCGTCGACCCCATCGTCGTCGCCAACGGGCTCGGCGCCGAGGCCTTCGGGGAGGTCGACGAGGACGCCGTGCGCCTGCTCCGCGGTCGGGCCGCCGGCCGCACGCTCCTCGCGAAGATGGCGCGCTTCGACCCGGACAAGCGCTGGCTCATGGCCGTGGACGCGGTGCGCGAGCTGAAGAGCCGCAACAAGCGGCCGCTCCTGGTCGCGCGCGGCGGCTTCGAGGCGCACGGCCACGAGGTGGTCGGGCGCGCCCTCGACAACGGCCTCAGCGTCGAGCGGCGGCGCCTGCGCGGCGGTACCGAGGGGCTCGTCGCGGCCCTGGCCGACACCGATGGCGTCGACCTCCTCATGCTCGACTCCCACGTCGACGGGCCGGCGAAGCGCCTGCTCTTCCGCACCATGGATGCGGTGCTCGCGAACAGCGCGCACGAGCCCTTCGGCCTGGTCGGCCTGGAGACCATGGCCGTCGGCGGCGTGGCCTGTACCGGCATCAGCGGCGAGGACTACGTGCAGCCCGGGAGCAACGCCGTCGTCGTGCAGACCGACGACCCCCGCGAGCTCTGCCACAGCGTCGAGCGCCTCGTGGAGAACCCCGAAGAGGCCCGCGCGCTCCGCGACGAGGGCACGCGGACGGCGCGGCGCTACGCCTGGCCGGCCATCGTCGAGCGCGCGCTCCTCCCGCGCATCCAGCTCGCCGTATAGCCTCTAGGGCGCGTCGACGCGCTTGCGGGCGCGCACGCCCGGCAGCCTGCTAGGGCGTGAGGCGCCAGACCCGGAAGGGGTCCGTCGGGGCGTCGCCCAGGTGGATCTGCGCCGTCGTGAAGTAGAGCGCGCCCTCGTGCGCCGCGAAGCTGTCCGGCCAGGCGATGTGCGGATCCTGCACGACGACCTCGCGGGTGCCGTCCGGCGCGACGCGGACGATGGCGTCCTCCTCGAGCGCGCTCACGTAGACGTGACCCTCGAACCAGAGCAGGCCGTCCGACGCGCCGCTCTCCGCGACGGCGGCTACGTCCGCCTCGACGTCCGCGGCCGGGTCGCGCAGGGAGGCGCCGGGCACGCGGTAGAGCGTCCGCGCCCGCAGCGCCTGGAAGTAGAGCACGTCCGCTTCGGGGTCGTAGGCGATGCCGTCGGCGTGCACCTCGCGGTCGAAGGGCTGGCCGCCGATGGTCAGGCTCACGTCGTCCGCGCCCGTGCTCGGATGATCGTCGAGCACGCGCCGCGCGTCGCCGCTTGCGAGATCGACGACGACGAGCGCGCCGTCCCCCGAGTCCGTCAGGTAGGCGACGTTCCGCGCGAGATCGATGCGCACGTCGTTCAGGTAGGACCCCGGCGTCACCACCGGCGCCGCGAAGGGGATCACCTGCGCCGGCTCGCGACTCGGGAGGTCGAAGCGGACGAGCTTCGGCGCCCCCTCGATCACCCCCGCGAAACCCGGGTTGCCTGGGTCGAGCACCCAGAGCCGCCCCGCGCCGTCCACGTGCACGCTCTGCACGCAGACCCAGGTGCGCTGCAGGTCCGCGTCTTCCCTGGGCCCCGCCTGCCAGGACGCGTCGGGAAAGGGCAGGACCTCGCCACCGGGTCCGAGCGCCGCGACGCTCACGGGCACGTCGTCGCTCCAGCGCGGGAAGTTCACGTAGACCGTGCCCTCGCGGTCCACGGCGACGCCGGTCCAGCGCCGCGGCGACTCCGCCACGATGGTGAGCTCCGGGGCGGCCTCCGCAGGGGCGGACTCCGGTGCGGGCGTCGTGCTGGCGCAGGCGGCGAGGACGGCGAGGGACGTCGGGACGAAGGCGCGCATGGCCCCGCACATCCGGCACCGCCGGGCGCGCGTCAAGGACCGTCCGCGCCCATCGCCCCGCCGTCCGGCCGGTACCAGCGCGCGTCCGGGGTAGCCGTCCTCCTGCTCGGTCGCGCGAAGACAGCGCCGCCGCCGACCGTGGGTCACCTGGCCGTCACTTGCTGTCGCGTACTCACTCGCGCATCACTCTCGACGGCTCCGAGGTGGCCGGCAGGTGCCTCGAGATGCGCTTGGGAGTCTACAGCACCGAAGCTGGGGGCTCACTCTTCACGAGTTCGGATTACTATCGTGGTAGTTGAGTCGACAAATGAACGATCGGCACTCGGGTGCGTCCTCCTGACGTTTCTAGCTGGCTTGCTGCAAGCGAGCTGCGCGGCTGATGCGCTGCCGGCAATCGTCGAGCTAGACGAGCCCGAGCCGGCCAGTGTCTGGTGGCAACGGGACGGTACGTCGGCGGTTCCACCGGGAAGAGACGCAATCATACTCGTTTATTACGACCTCGAACGAGGGTGTCCGGAGCCGCCGGTGATCGTGGGCCACAGCAGCTACGAGGTTGCGCACGAGCTGGGCGCGTATATCCGGCACCCGGAGTCGGGGAGACTCGCCTTCCTCCCCAGCATCACCTACCTCGAGTTCATGTTCGACCTGGGTTGGGAGCCTGCCGATTGCGCGACCGGCCGACCCTGCGTCGTGGACATCGACGTAAGCGCGGAAATATGCCCTGACTGACGAGGCGCCCTATCTGGACCGGGATGCGCCGGAGCGCTTTGCGGATCCCGGTTCTTGCGTCTCCTCCGCACGCGTGTTCTTTGCAACTGTTCAGGGTGCGGCGTGAGGGGCGTTACGGTCGTGAGAGCCACGGCGCTGACGACCGCGACGACTTCCCCTTGAGCCGACGGTGCAGTGGGCCGTGGAGCAGGTGATGCGCGAGCACCTAGCGGCGTGCGGCGCGGCGGAGGGAATCGCCTACTGGGCTCGCGTCAGGAGCGGTCCGCGTCCGGCGCCCGCGTGCGCCCCGCGCGCAGGAGCACGCACACCGAGCGCGCGGGGACCATCGCGTCGCGCGCCGGCTCCGTGCTCGCGAGGGCGAGCTGCCAGCCGTCGCCGAGCTCTCCGGGCTCGATCCAGTGCACGTCGTGGTCCTCGGCGTTCAGGAGCAGCAGGAGATCGTCGTCGACGAGGGGCCCGCCATCCGGCGCGCGCTCGTCGATGGCCGCCCCGTTCAGGAAGAGCGCCACCGCCCGCCGCGCCGGGTCCTCCCAATCGCTCGGCTGCATTGCCCCGCCGTCCGGCCGGTACCAGCGCGCGTCCGGGTAGCCGTCCTCCTGCACCGTCCCGCGGAGCCAGCGCCGCCGCCGAAGCGCGGGGTGGGCCTTCCGGAACGCGATGAGCCGCCGGACGTAGTCGAGGAGGGCCGCGTCGGCGTTCTCCCAATCGAGCCAACTCGTCTCGTTGTCCTGGCAATAGGCGTTGTTGTTCCCGCCCTGGGTCCGCCCGAGCTCGTCGCCGGCGAGGAGCATGGGCACGCCCTGGGCGAGGAAGACCGTCGTCAGCAGGCTCCGCACGTGCCGGTCCCGGGCCTCGCGCACCGCCGGGTCGTCCGAGGGGCCTTCCACGCCGTGGTTCGTGCTGAGGTTGTGGTCGTGGCCGTCGCGGTTCTCCTCGCCGTTGGCCTCGTTGTGCTTCTCCGCGTAGCTCACGAGGTCGCGGGTGGTGAAGCCGTCGTGCGCGGCGACGAAGGCGATGCTCGCGCGTGGGCTCCGGCTCGCGTAGAGGTCGCGGCTCCCGGTGAGGCGGCGCCCGAGATCCGGGAGCAAGCCCGCGTCGCCCCGCCAGAAGGCCCGCACCGTGTCGCGGAAGCGGTCGTTCCACTCGGACCAGAGCGCCGGGAAGCCGCCGAGCTGGTAGCCACCGTCGCCGAGGTCCCAGGGCTCGGCGATGAGCTTCACGCGCTGGAGCAGCGGGTCCTGCTCGACGGTCTGGAAGAAGGTCGCCATGCGGTCCGCGCGCATGCCCCCCAGCTCGTCGCGGCCGAGGGCCGGGGCCAGGTCGAAGCGGAACCCATCGACGCGGATCTCCCCGGCCCAGTAGCGGAGCGCGTCCATGACGAGCTGCATGACGACGGGCTCGCGCACGTCGAGCGTGTTCCCCGTGCCCGTGTAGTCGACGTATTCGGCGGGCACGTCGGGATCGAGCCGGTAGTAGGCGGCGTTGTCGATGCCGCGGAAGGAGTACACGGGGCCGTCCGGTCCCTCCTCGCCCGTGTGGTTGAAGACCACATCGAGGAGCACCTCGATGCCCGCCGCGTGGAGCGCTTTCACCATGCCCTTCACCTCGGCGACGGCGTCGTCCGGGGCGTGCGCGTAGCCCGGATGCGGCGCGAAGAAGCCGATGGTCGAGTAGCCCCAGTAGTTCCTCAGGCCGAGCTTCTGGAGGTGCCGCTCGCTCACGTGCGCCTGGATCGGCAGGAGCTCCACGGCCGTGACGCCGAGGCGCACGAGGTGCTCGATGGCCGCCGGATGCGCGAGGCCGGCGAAGGTCCCGCGGAGCTCCGGGGGGATCGCTTCGAGGCGCTTCGTGAACCCCACGACGTGCGTCTCGTAGAGCACGGTCCGGGTCCAGGGCGTGCGCGGCGCCGCGTCGTCCCCCCAATCGAAGCGTTCGTCGACGACCCGGCTGAGAAGCTGCGCCGGGGGCGGGCGCTTCATGGGCTCGAGGAGGCGCGCGTAGGGGTCGAGCACCACGCGCTTCGGGTCGCAACAGTGGCCGCGCTCCGGCGCCCAGGGGCCGTAGATGGCGAAGCCGTAGCGCTGCCCGGGGCCGACGTCCGGGAGGTAGCCGTGCCAGAGGTCGCCGCTCCGCTCGGGGAGGTGGACGCGCTCTTCGGCGCCGCGGGCGTCGAGGAGCACGAGGTCGACGCGCTCGGCGACGCGGCTGAACACGCTGAAGCGGGTGCCCCGGCCATCCCAGCGGGCGCCGAGGGGGTAGGGCGTCGACGGCCAGGGGGCGCGCATCGAGGGGAGGCTAACCCCGGACGCCTGCGGAGGTGGCCTTCCGCGCGCCGCCTGCGGCACGGCTCCCCTTCCCGGGCGTCCACAATCACTCAACACCTCTCCGGTAGGATCGCCTCGAGGCCCCGCGCCTTGCCCCGCGGCGTTTCATGAATCACCGCGGCGGTCCGTCGAGAGGAAACAGAATGAGGGAGACGCGCACGCTCGGGAGCGCCGAAGCAACGACTGCCGCATGGATGCGCGCCGGCCACGGCCTCGCGGGGGCTCTCCTCGTGCTGCTCGCCGGCTGCGGTGACGACGTGCCCGCCGGCGCCCTCGACGCCGGCCCTCCCGGCTGCGTGCCGGAGGAGGCCGCGTGGACGGGCGAGGTCCAGGCGCTCGTCGCCGAGCGCTGCGGCACCTGCCACGGCGAGGCCCCGAACTTCGGCGCCCCCTTCCCGATCGTCGACTACGCGCCGCTCATCGAAGGGCCCGAGGGCGCCCGCATCGTGGACCGCATGGCTGTCCGCGTCGGCGAAGGGAGCATGCCCCCGGTAGGCATCGAGCAGCCGAGCTTCTCGCAGCGCGACGCCATCGTCCGCTGGGCGAGCTGCGGCGAGCAGACGGCCGACCCCATCGGCGGCACGGGGGCCTCGCGCCCGCCCTTCGGCTCGCCGGCAGAGTCCCCGACCGGTCTCGAGACCATCGATCTCCTCGCGGAGGAGTTCGAGGTGCGGGTCACGGACACGGACCGCTACGTCGACTTCGACTTCGCGAACCTCACGGACGAGGACGTCTTCATCCGCCGCTTCGAGCCGGTGATCGACGAGAGCCGCGTGCTCCATCACCTCACGCTGCGCCGCGGCGATCCCATGATGGGCGACGCGGGCATGGAGTACGTCTACGCCTGGGCGCCGGGCACGGGGCCCTTCGAGTTCCCCGAGGGAGGCATCCGCCTCACCGGCGACGACGTGCTCCGGCTCCAGATCCACTACAACAACGGCGCCCGCCTCGAGGACGTCCGCGACTCGAGCGGCATCCGCCTCTACGTCGGGCCCGTCGCGGGGACCGAGTTCGTGATGAGCGACCCGGGCCCCGGCGCCTTCGGCTTCTCCGTGCCGGCGCGGAGCACGGAGACCGTCGAGCGGACCTGCCGCGTGAACAGCCCCGTCTCGGTGCTGACCTCCATGCCGCACATGCACGAGATCGGGCAGAGCTTCGAGCTCCTCGTCGACGGAGAGGTGCAGCTCTCTCTGGAGGGCTGGAGCTTCGAGAATCAGCTCTTCTACGAGCTTCCCCTCGAGCTCGACGTCGGGCAGGAGCTGACCGTGCGCTGCACCTTCCAGAACGCCGGCAGCGACGACGTCTTCGCCGGTCCGCGGACCGAAGACGAGATGTGTTACGCCTTCACCTACGTCTCGCCGGCGACCGAGGGCTTCTGCGGTCCCGCGGGCGTGTCCGAGCTCGAGTACGAGCCGGGGCTCTGCATCTCGGACCCGACGGCGGTCACCACCGTGGTCCCGACGGCCACGGAGGACTCGCCGGTCTTCGACGAGGTCACGGAGCTCGCGGACGCGCTCCGGCCGGCCACGCGCGCGCTCCTGGTGACGGACTTCCCGGCGCTCACGACGGTCGCGGACATCACCTTCGCGGGGCAGCTCCGGCACGAGGCTGGGCGCGTCGAGGTCGACGGCGCCATCCATATCGTCGCGCCCTTCGAGGGCGCCGAAGAGGGCCTGCAGGTGCCGCTGAGCGCGGCCGGCCGGCTCCAGACGCCGGGCGCGCCGAGCCTCTTCGACACGGACTGCCCAGGCCCGGGCGTCGCGCCCTTCACCGTGGGCACCGTGGACGGCGTGCCGGCGATGCGCTTCGACCTCGGCGAGGACCTCGACATGAGCATCGTCGTCTGGGTCTTCTTCGACTGACAGGGGGCGCTAGAACGCCGCGGGTGCCGCGTCCGAGACGCGGACCACCCGAGGCCGGTCGCGGCCGCCGAACACGAGCAGCATCGTCCCGCCGAACACGCCGGCCGAGAGAACGGAGGCGCCGGCGATGGTGAGGGGGTCGATGGTCCCGATCTCATCGAAGGAGTCGCTATTGCTCTGGTTGGCGAAGCCCACGGCGAGCATGCCGATTCCGGCGACGGCGGCGACGCCCATGACGATCGACGTGATCAGCCGAAGCCGGAAGCGGGAGCGTCGCTCGATGCGGTACGTGCCGGGCGAGAAGTCCACCATGCCCGCGTTCCGATACCGGCCGTCGCCGAAGTCCACGAACGACGGCCACCGACCGGGCGGCACCTCGCCGGCGCACGGTGCCGTGCACACCCGGCGCATCCCGACGATGATCACGTTGCCCGCCTGCGACACCCCCGTGCGCAGGTGGAGCGTGTACCCCGGTACGTCACTCTCCAGCCGCACGTTGGCGTTCGCAGACGTCGGCCCCGGCGCGACGGCGCTCGGGACCGGGGGCGGGGGCGTATCGCCGCTTCGCGGAAAGACCGCGGTCGAGGCGGGGGGCTCTTCGGCCGCGGGGCCGGCGTAGACGACCTCCGACGCGGGGATCTCGCGCAGCTCGCCGGTGACGAGTTGAATCACCACCTTCTCGCCGGGCACGGACTCCACGATCGTCCCCCGGAGGAGCCCTCCGGACTGGAGTCGGACGATGTCCGGAGGGGCGGCCTGCGCGTCCCCGAGGACCGGGGTGCCGAGCAGCCAGCCCGTGGCGGCGAAGAGGAGGGCGAGATGGCGGAGACGTCGCGGCATCGCCGGTAGACTCGTGGAGCCATCGGTACGTTTGCAAGGGTTCCCTACGGCGTGCGCGACGAGTCGCAGGGGTTCGCGCACACACCGCCGAGCGCCCTGGACCAAGGGGACGCCGCCGGTGTACGGGAGTCCCCGGGGCACGCCGCAGCAGGGCGACGACGGGGTGAGCGTGGACGACGGAAGCATCAGCGATCTCGACCTCTACCTCTTTCATCAGGGGCGGCATTTCGAGCTCTGGCGGAAGCTCGGGGCGCACGTCGTGGACGGTGGCGTACGCTTCGCGGTCTGGGCGCCGAACGCCAAGAGCGTCGCCGTCGTCGGCGAGCGCATGGGCTGGGAGACCGGGCACGCGCTCACCAAGCGCAGTGACCAGGGCGTCTGGGAGGGCGTCGTCCCCGGCGCCGAGCGCGGCGACCTCTACAAATACGCCATCGAGGGCGCCCACGGGCAGGCGCTCCTCAAGGCCGATCCCATGGGCTTCCAGCACGAGGCGCCGCCGAAGTCGGCGAGCGTGGTCGCCACGCCAACCCACGTCTGGGGCGACGGCGCGTGGATGGAAGGGCGCGCGGAGCGCCAGGCCCTCGAGAAGCCCATCAGCCTCTACGAGGTCCACCTCGGAAGCTGGCGCCTGAAGGACGGGGAACCGGTCCCCTACGCGGAGCTCGCGGACCCGCTCGCGGACCACGTCGAGAAGCTCGGCTTCACGCACGTCGAGCTCCTCCCGGTGCTCGAGCATCCCTTCGCCGGCTCCTGGGGCTACCAGGTCACGGGCTACTTCGCGCCGACGGCGCGGCACGGCTCGGCCGAGGACTTCATGGCCTTCGTCGACCGGCTCCATCAGCGCGGCATCGGCGTGATCCTCGACTGGGTACCGGCGCATTTCCCCTCGGACGGGCACGGGCTCGCCACCTTCGACGGAACGGCGCTCTACGAGCATGCGGATCCCCGCGAGGGCTACCACCCGGAGTGGAAGACCCACGTCTTCAACTACGGCCGCCACGAGGTGCGCTCCTTCCTCATCTCGAGCGCGTCCTATTGGCTCGAGCACTTCCACCTCGACGGCATCCGCGTCGACGGCGTCGCCTCCATGCTGTACCGGGACTACGCCCGCGAGCCCGGCACCTGGGTGCCGAACAAGGAGGGCGGGCGCGAGAACCTCGAGGCCGTCGACCTCCTCCAGCAGCTCAACGACCACGTGCACGAGCACTTCCCGGGCACGCTGATGATCGCCGAGGAGTCGACGGATTGGCCGCGGGTCACGCGCCCGAGCTGGGACGAGGGCCTCGGCTTCGACCTGAAGTGGGACCTCGGCTGGATGCACGACACGCTCGCGTACCTGAAGCGCGACCCCATCGACCGGCGCCCGCACCACGACCAGATCACCTTCCGGACGCTCTACGCCTTCCACGAGCAGTACATGCTCCCGCTCAGCCACGACGAGGTCGTGCACGGCAAGAGCTCGCTCCTCGGGCGCATGCCCGGCGACGATTGGAAGAAGTTCGCCAACCTCCGCCTGCTCTACAGCTACCAGTGGGCGACGCCGGGCAAGAAGCTCCTCTTCATGGGCGGCGAGCTCGCCATGTGGCGCGAGTGGGACGAGAAGCGTGAGCTCGACTGGTGGCTGCTCGAGCACCAGCGCCACCGCGACGTCGCGAAGACCGTCGAGATGCTCAACGCCGTCTACAAGGCGGAGGCGGGGCTTCACGAGGGGGATTGCGACGCCGCCGGCTTCGAGTGGATCAGCGGCGACGACCGCGACCAGTCCGTGCTCCTCTTCCTCCGCTGGCCGGCCAACCGGCGCTTCCACGCCGGGGGCGGCCGCCCCGTGCTCTGCGCCTTCAACTTCACGCCGGTGCCGCGCCACGACTACCCCTGCGGCGTCCCCTTTGGGGGCGCCTGGGACGAGATCTACAACTCGGACTCGGTCGAGCTCGGCGGCAGCGGCGTCGGCAACCTCGGGCGTGTGGGCGCCCGGCCTGGGGGCATGCACGGTCGGCCGCATCACGTGGCGCTTCAGCTCCCGCCGCTCGGCGCGGTCTTCCTGGCGCCGGTCCGCGATGAGGGTTGAGCGCCTCGCGCTCGCGCTTTCGCTCTGCCTCGGCGCGACCTCCTGCGCGCGGCGGGCGCCCGACGTCTGGGTCGGCACGCAGACGTGCGTGGTGCTCAGCGTCGGCGGCCTCGACGGCGTCGCGCACGCCGGCGCCCTCGAAGCCGTCCGCGAAGCCGGCCTCGAGGTGGATTGCGTCGTCGGCAACAGCATGGGGAGCCTCGTCGGTGGGCTCTACGCGGCGGACCCGAGCGCGAGCCCCCGGCAGCGCCTCCGCGACCTGCTCGCGCACTACCGGGAGGCGACCGAGCGCGTCGTCCGGCGCCGGGCCCTCGGCGTCGGCGCGCTGACCTTCGTCGTCGGGCTCCTGAGCGGCGGAATCGGGGCGGGGCTCCTCGCGGGCGGCGCGGGCGTGTACGTCGGCGCGCGCTCGACCACGCGCCTCGACTGGGACCGGATGGTCGAGGTCTACGACGAGGAGGTCGGCGGCGCGTCCATCGAGCGCCTGCCCCGCGCCTTTGCGACCTTCCACCAGGCCGTCATCGAGGGCGGCGGCGTGCGCCGGGTGACCGTGACGGAGGGTCCCCTGAGCCTCGCCGTGGGCCGCTCCATCGCCAACCCGCTGATCTTCGAGGACGTGAACCTCCGCGAGCGCGGCATCCTCGACCCCGGCGCGGACCGCGTGAGCGCCACGCCCGTCGAGGACGCCTGCGAGGTCTTCCCCGGCGCGCGCCTCCTCGCGATCAACGTGACCGCCGAGCCCGCCTACTACCGCGCGGACATCGGTTGCGCGGTGAAGGAAGTCCGCGTCGACGTGCCGGCCTACGATGCCGAAGAGGTCGCCGCGCTCGGGGACGATTTCGAGGCCGTCGCCGACGCGGGCTACCGCGCGACCTGTGCGGTCCTCGGCTGCGAGGCGGTCCCCGTTCGGGTGCGTTGAAACTCCGGCCGCGACGCCGGAGCCTCAGCGCATGACGCGATGCTTGCCGTTGTGCTGCGTGATCCTGGCCTGCGGTTCGCCCGCGCCGCCCCCAGCGCCCGAACCGCCGGCGTTCGACGAGGAGGCCGTCGAAGGGAGCGTCCGTGCGGCCTTCGCGGCGTTCACGGAGGCGGTCGCCGCCGGGGAGCTCGAGGCCGCGGGCGCGTTCTACGCGCTGAACCCGCAGTTCGCTTGGTACGAGGACGGAGAGCTTCGCTACCCGAACGCGCAGGCGGCCCGCGCGGCGCTCCAGGGCCTCGCGCAGATGGGTCCCGTGAGCGTCACCTACGGGGAGCCCGACGTCGTCGCGCTCGCGCCCGATTGGGCCTCGCTCAGCGCCACCTTCGCGACCCGCGTCGGTGAGGGCGAACGCGCCTTCGCCTTCGAGGGCGTGCAGACGATGCTCCTCTTCCTCGATGGCGAGCGCTGGGTCGCCCTCCGCGGGCACACGTCGACGAAGCGGCCCCCGCCCGCGGGCGAGGGGGAGTGGGGGGGCGGCGAG
>JBCDGX010000085.1:0-12948 GCA_038750805.1 Myxococcota bacterium | reverse complement strand
GCCCGCGCGGCGCAGCGCGTCCACGAACGCGGCGTCGGCTTCGGCGGGGGTCGGCGGGGGGCCGGCCGAGGCCCGACGCACCGCGGAGCTCGCTGCCGCGTCGTCGCCGCTCGTCTCGAATCGCTGCGAAGCCTCTCTCGCCACCCCAGATCCTTGCCGATGCCCTTCCGAAGCATCCCCGAAATCGCTCCCGGCTTCCAGCCGAAGGCGGTCCGGGCGCCCCTTGAAACGCGGGCGGGGCCCCGGGAGGCTCCCGGGGTGAACCGCCTCCAGGAGCTCCTCGGTCCGCGTCCGGACCCCCTCGCCGTGGAGGCGTACCTCGACGGGCTCGACGGTGCGCGCCGCGTCACCGAGAGCATGAGCCTCGGTCCGCGCCATCAGCGGCGCCTCTTCGACGCGCTTCGCGGCCGCGGGGGACTCTTCGCCGAGCAGCTCGTGCCGGCCGCCGTGGAAGGGCCCCTGGCCCACGAAGGGCGGAACACGCTCCCGGCCTTCGCGCGCTTCGAGAAGGTCTTTCTGCGGCCGCCGGAGGGAGGCGGTGACGAGCTGCTCTGGGGCTACAACCGCACGGGTCCGGCCCTCGAGACCGCCGTCGGGCCGGGGTATTTCGTGGTGAGGCCCCATGGCGAGGGCGAGCTCCTGGTGGACTACCGGCAGATCCCCGCGCGGCCGCTGCCGGGGGCGCCGCCGCTCCTCCCGAACGAGGCGCGGCTCGGGCGCTTCGTCTACGCGGGAACGGAGGACGTGCTGCGCCGCGCGTCCAGGCACGTGGTCGTCGGCCGCGCGCGCAAGGGCGAGCGCTGGCTGCCGGCCTGGTTCGTGCTCTGCCGCGGGGACGCATGACGCACGCCTAGGCGCGCTCCGGCAGCCCCGGGGCGCCGGCCTCGAGCCACCCGGCGACGGCGTCCATGGCGGCGGAGGCGGCGTCCTTCTGGAAGCGTCGCCGATCCGCGACGGCCTGGCTGCCGACGACGTGCGTGACCCCGAGCACGCAGACCCAGGGCACGCCCTGCCGCTGGCAGGCCTGCGCCACGGCGAAGGCCTCGAGGTTCTCGACCTCGCAGCCGTGACGGCGCGGCACGTCGGCCGCGAGGGCATCGTTCAGCGTATGGGCCTGCGTCGAGGCGACGCCGACGCCGTGGGCCCGGGGCGCGGCGTCCCGAAGGCCCTCGACGAGCGAGTCCGTCGGCTCGAGGCGGCTCCGGAGCGCCTCCGGGAAGGCCGCCCGGCCGTCGTCCACGGCCAGGCTCACGAGGGCGACCCGGGTCGCGACGACGACGTCGTAGGGCCGGTAGCCCTCGAGCCCCGGGTACACGCCGCAGGTGCCGACGAGGACCACCGCCCGCGGCTCCACCAGCACCAGCCGGCGCATGGTCCCCGCCGCCGCGACCGCGCCCCCGACGCCGACCACCTTCCCGAGGACCGCGTGCGCCCCGAGCCGGCCCACCAGTCGTTCGCCGAGCCGGTCCCGAAGCCCCCGAAGGTCCGGGGCGTGCGCGCCCACCAGGAGCAGATCGGTCGCGGGGAGGTCGGCCGGCGAGGGCCTCAACGCACTCTCCGGTGCCCGTGCACACCGACGAGGCGCGTCGTGTCGACCTTCAGCGCCATCAGGAGCGTGAAGAGGCGCCGCGCCGAAGGATGGTCGAGGCCGAAGCCCGCGAGCGTCGCCTGCAGGAAACGCCCGGCCTTGTCGTGCGTGACCTTCTTGGCCATGTCGAGGGCCTCGAGGCGCGCGACGCCCTGGCCGTCCGGGCTCGCGATCTGCCGCACCACGTCGACGTACTCGTTCACGAGCACGCCGAGGCGCTTCTGCGGGACCTCGACTTCGGCGAGCCGGCCCGTGGGTCCCTCGAGGGCCACGTGCAGCGCTTGCTGCGTCACGACCACGCGGAGCGCGTCGGCGCCCTCGCGAACCGTCATCTCCCCCGGGGTCGTCATCTCCCGGACGATCGCGTCCCATTCGAGGCGCCGCGCTTCGCTCGCGCCCTCGAGGCCCGGCGCATCGATTTCCACCCGTTCGAGACCCATATCATCCAGCTCCGGCGCTCGAGCATAGGGGGTCTGCCGCCTCGCGCGAACGCGCTATGTTCCCGCCGTGGCGCTTGCGCTCGAGCCCAGCCGGACCGTCTATCGCTGGGACCTCGACAAGACGTACCTCCGCACGGAGTTCGACACCGTGCGCGATCTGCTGCGCACGGCCATCGAGCCGGCGGCGCGGAAGCGGACCGTGCCGGGCGCGAGCGTGCTGCTCCGGGAGATCCGCGGCACGGGGCCGGCGGGCATCTACATCCTCTCCGGGAGCCCCGAGCAGATGCGTCAGGTCCTCGAGGCCAAGCTCCGCCTCGACGGCATTCGCTGGGACGCCTTCACGCTGAAGCCGAGCCTCCGGAACCTCATGCGGGGCCGCTTCCGCTTCCTGAAGGACCAGGTCAGCTACAAGCTCGCGTCCCTCCTCGACGCCCGTACGCACGTCGAGCCGAGCTCCGAGGAGGTGCTCTTCGGGGACGACGCCGAGGCCGACGCCTTCATCTACTCGCTCTACGCCGACATCGGGGCCGGCCGCGTGGGGACCGAGACGCTCATGGCCGTGCTCGAGCGCGCCCGCGTGTACCCGGAGGACATCCCGCAGCTCGTCCGGCTGGCGAGCCGCATCCCGCGCCGGGACGCGGTCCGCCGCATCTTCATCCACCTCGACCGCATGAGCGCGCCCGAGGTCTTCGCCGAGTTCGGGCATCGCGTCTGCCCCTTCTTCAACTACTTCCAGCCGGCGGTGGTGCTGGCGGGCGATGGAGGCATCACGCCCCTCGCGGCGCTCCGCGTCGGCGCCGACATCGTCCTCGAGCACGCCTTCAGCCCCGACGCCCTCGCCGCGAGCTTCTTCGACCTCGAGCGGCGCCGCTACGTCGGTCGGGACGTGGCGGAGGCGCTCCTCGAGGCCCTCGAGAGCGTCGACCGTCGCAGCTTCGCGGCCGCCGCACCGGTGCTCGAGACCTTCGGCGAGACGCTGCGCCGGCGCCTCCCCGAGCTCGGCGACGCGGCGCCCATCGACCGGGTGGCCATCGATTACGTCGACCTCTTCTCCCGCGACAAGGAGCGCGCCCGGGCCGGGCGCCGCCGCGCGACGCGCCGCTTTCGCTGACCGCGGTAGGCCCGCGCGAGGCCACCCGTGACACATCCCTCGGGCGGGAGGGGCCGCGACCTGCCCGAAGGACCCGCGATCTCGACGATCCCCGGACGCGACACTACGCTGATCCGGCCATGCAGCGCCCCTGCCCGTCCGCTCTCGCGCGTGCGATCGTCCTCGCGATGGTCGCGCCCTTCGCGATCGCGTGCGGGGCGAAGACGGGGCTCGCGGTGCCGGACAGCGGGTCGAACGACGTCGGGGACATGGGCCTCGACGCCGGGGACCTCGGGGACATGGCCGATCTCGGGGACATGTCCGACATGGACCCGGACATGGACCTCGACGTGCCCTGCATCGACGTGCCCTTCGACGGCGGTCCGGTCGAGATCAGCCTCGAGGTGGAGGCCGTCGTGGGCCGCGCCGACATCGTCTTCCTCATCGACGTGACCGCGTCCATGAGCGACGAGATCGACCGCATCCGCGCCACGCTCCGGGACCGCATCGCGCCGGCCATCCGCGAGGCCGTGGTCGACTCGCACCTCGGGGTCGCGACCTTCGCGGACTTCCCCATCGCGCCCTACGGCGACTTCGACCGGGACCTGCCCTTCGAGCTCCTCCTCGCCGTCGACGAGGACGTCACGCGCGTGCAGGCCGCGGTGGACGGCATCTCCCTCGGCGACGGTCAGGACTCGCCGGAGAGCCAGGTCGAGGCGCTCTTCCAGCTCGCCACGGGGCGGGGCATCCTGCCCTGGGTCGAGCCGAGCGGCGGTTGCCCGAACGGTGGCCGTGGCTACGCCTGCCTGCGCACGGACGCGCTCCCCGTGGTCCTGCTCTTCACGGACGCGCCGATGCACAACGGCCCGCAAATCCGCGAGGAGGACCTCGACCCGGACGGCTTCGGCGGGTCCAACGCCTACAACCGTTCGCAGTTCGAGGGGCGCCCCGGGGGCGATGGGAACCTGCCGGCCAGCTACTTCCAGGCCGTCGAGGAGCTACAGCGCCTGGGGGCGCGCGTCATCGGCTTCGACAGCGGCGACGGCGCCGCCACCGCGGAGCTCTCGCGCCTCGCGCGGGACACGGGGGCCGTCACGAGCGGCGGCCCGCTGGTGTTCGACATCGGCGCGCGCGGCCAGCGGCTGAGCACGAGCGTCGTCGACGCCATCCGCACCTTCGCCGGTGAGCTCGAGCAGAACATCTCGGCGACGCTCATCGACCCGCGTCGCGGCGACGGCGTCGACCCGCGGGAGTTCGTCGAGTCCATCGCGCCGCTCAGCGCGAGTCCGCCCGATGGCATCGCCGGGGTCGACGAGGTCACCGGCGAGTTCCTCGAGGTCCGGTCGGGCACGCTGCTCCAGTGGGAGCTCACGCTCACGAACGACGCCTTCGTGCCGGGGCCCTTGCCGCAGAGCTTCGAGCTCGACGTGGTCTTCCTCGGCGACGGGATCCGGCCCATCGGTCGGCAGCGCATCCTGCTGGTCATCCCGGGCGCGGACGGCGCCGGCTGCGAGAGCTTCGAGAGCTGACGCACGCGCGCGTCCCGCTGCGCGTCCCGGGCCTTCCCCCGGTGGGGCATCGCGTGCGTTCTTCTGTTAGAGCCCAAGAGGCATGCGTCGCTTCCTCTCGCTCCTCCTCGCGCTCCCTCTGCTGGTGGCCTGCGGGTCAAAGACGGGCCTGAAGGTGCGCGGCACCGAGAGCGACGCCGGTCTCGACCTCGGGGCGGACCTCGGGGCGGATCTCGGCGCGGACCTCGGCGTGGACCTCGGGCCGCCGCTCCCGGAGCCCGACGTCTGCGTCACGCTCCCGCCGCTCGAGCCGCCGGAGTTCGTGGACGTGAGCTTCGCGGCGCGCGTGGCCCTCGCGGACGTCGTCTTCCTCGTGGACGTGACCGGGAGCATGGGCGAGGAGATCGCCCAGATTCAGCGGACCCTCGAGGACACCATCGCGCCCGGCCTCGCCGCGGCCATCGACGACGTGCACTTCGCCGTCGCCCAGTTCGCCGACTTCCCGGTGCGTCCCTACGGCCAGCCGGACACGGACATCCCCTACGAGACGCTGCAGACGAGCACGAACGACCTCGCCGCCGTGACGCGCGCGGTCGGGCGCCTCGAGACCCTCAGCGGCCTCGACGTGCCCGAGGCGCAGGTGCAGGCCCTCTTCCAGGTCGCGACGAACGAGCTCGTCCGGGGCATCGCCCCGTCGGATTGCCCCGAGGGGACCGTTGGCGCGCCCTGCTTCCGGGCCGACGGATCGCGCATCGTGCTGCTCTTCACGGACGCGCCCTTCCACAACGGCCCGGGCTTCTCGAACCCCTACGACCCGGGCGATTTCCCCGACCGACCCGCGTCCTACGATCAGGCCGTGGACGCCCTCAACGCCATCGGCGCGCGCGTGCTGGGCGTCTACAGCGGGGACCCGCTCGAGGACGGCCGCCGGGATCTGGAGGCCGTGGCGCGGGACACGGGGGCCGTGGTCGACGACGAGCCGCTGGTGCTCGACATCGGCCGCGACGCGACGGGGCTCGACGACGCCATCGTCTCCCTCGTCGGCGACCTGGTGGAGCGCGTCACGCTCGACGTGGACGTGCTCACCGAGGACTGGCCCGGCGACAGCATCGACGCCCGGGAGTTCGTCGGCGGCGTGGTCACCACGGGGGCGCGCCCGGCCCGCGGCGCGACCGATCTCATGACGCGCTACGCGGACGTCGAGCCCGGCACGCAGGTCGGCTTCCGCATCGAGCTCCAGAACGAAGACTTCCCGCGGGGCGCCGAGCCCGAGTCCTATTTCCTCGTCGTCGTGCTGCGCGGCGACGGCGTGAACCGGCTCCGCGAGACCATCGTCCAGGTCGTCATCCCGAGCATCGACGGCCGCGGCTGCGAAGCGGTCGCGGGCTGAGGGCGCTCGCCGATCACTCGGCGGAGAGCAGGTCCGCGGCCTCCCGGGCGAGCTCGCCGACGGTGGCGCTCGTCTCCTCCTCGAAGTCTGCGATGGTCACGTCGCGCTCATCGCCCATGAGGGCCTCGAGGTCGGGCACGAGGCCCGGGTCCGCGAGGACGGTGCTCGCTTCGATGGCCGCGGCGACGGTCTGGGCCTCCGGGTGGGCGAGGAAGCGCCGGAGGAGCGGCACGGCGCTTGGCTCCCCGATCTCGGCGAAGAGGTAGGGAAGCTCGCTCATCGCCGGGCCCATGAGCTCGGCGTCGAGGGCCTTCTCCACCGCGCGCGCGACCTCGCCGTAGTAGTCGTAGGCCACCGCTTCGAGGGACTCGGCGGCGGCGCCGCGCACCTGCGGGTCGTCGACGTTGAGGATCGAGAGGAGCGCGTCGGTCAAGCGCCCGCCGGGCACCTGGGCGCAGAGGTCGGCGAGCCGTTCGAGGCGGACGTTTCGCTCGCTCTCGTCCCGCTCGCCGTGGGCGGCCTCGACGGCGCCGCGGAGGAGCGCCGCCACGTCGTCGGGGGCGCCCCCGAGGAGCTCGGCCTCGGCCGTGCGGAGTGCACGGTCGGCCGCGAAGATGGCCTCGAGGGCCTGGCTGCGGTTCATGGGCGGGGCATGCTCCCCGACGCGGCCCGGCGCAAGGGCCACCCGGGCCGCCCTCAGGGACGGAGGGGCTGCCATATCTCCGGGCCGAGGCGCCGGCCGACGACCTGCGAGAGCAGGCCGAGGAGGGCCGTGTCGACGTCCGTCCCGGCCTGGTCGGCCATGCCCTGGAGCACCTGCTGGAGGGCGTCACGCCCGAGGTTCATCACCTGCATGAGGTTCAGGCGCCAGCCATCTCCGCCGGGCGCCCGGCGCATCAGCTCGAGCTCCGGGCTCGTCCCCGCGGGCGTCTGGAAGGTTCCGAAGCCCCGGGCGCCGTCGACGCGCGTGAGCTGGAACCCGCGGGGGAGCTGGGAGCCGACCCAGCCCCGGTCCACGGCCAGCGCGAAGAGCTCGCGCCCCGAGAGGCGCTCGAGCGTGTCGGCGGGGAGCCGCGCGCGGAACATCAGGGTGGTCATCCGGCCCATCAGGTCGAGCGAGCGCACCTCCTCCGCCGAACCGCGGAGCGCGAGCCGCGCCATGCGCTCGTACCAGGCGTGGGTGTCGGGCATGACGAGCGCGGCCGCCGCGCTTCCGTTCCGGGCCACGAGGGCCGCGATGTACCCGTCCCAGACCTCGGCGGCCTTGGCGGCGTCCGCCGGGTCCGGGGCCTGCGCCGTGGCGCTCGAGGCGAAGAGGGCGAGGGCGAGGGCGGCGGTCGCGGGGAGCCTCATGCGCGGAACGCTAGCAGGTTGGTGAGAAAGGCGACGGCACCGCTTCGCGGCGCCCTCACGCCGGTCGGCGCCATCCCCTCGCCTCGGAAATGCACCACATTTCGTCGGCTCGCGGACGCACCCCACGACGCGAAATCTCCACGACCCGGATGGGTCGCCTTTCTCACCAACCTGCTACCGGAGCCAGCGCCGCCCGACGAGGGGCTCAGCTGATGCCCTTCTCCAGCGGGCGGAGCAGGCGGAAGAGCACCCGCACGCGGTCGATGGCGTCCCCCTCGTCGTCCGCGTCGAAGCGGCGCGTGAGCTTCATGTCCGGCGTGAGCTTCCAGGGGCTCCGCGCCTCCCGCACCAGCGCGATCACCTTCGCCGGATCGAGGGGCGTGTCCTCGCGGAGGTGGAGGGCGACGCGGGAGCGCGTCGCCTCGCAGCCGAGGGCGCGGAGGTGCTTGAGCCTCGGACGGAGCGCCATGGCGCGGACCAGGTCGAGGGCCGGACGCGGCGGCGGCCCAAAGCGGTCCTCGAGCTCCTGCGCGAGGTCCTGCACGGCGTCCTCGTCCTCCGCGTTCGCGAAGCGCTTGTAGAAGCTGAGGCGGAGGCCGACGTCCTCGATGTAGTCGTCGGGCAGGTAGTGCTCGACCTCGAGCGTGAGCTCCGGGTCGAGGTCCTGGACGATCTCTTCGCCGCGAAGCTCGGCCACGGCCTCCTCGAGCATGTGCACGAAGAGGTCGAAGCCGATGAGCGCGACCTGGCCGCTCTGCTCGGCGCCGAGGAGGTCGCCGACGCCGCGGAGCTCCATGTCGAGGCTCGCGACCTGGAAGCCGCTCCCGAGCTCCGTGAAACGCTCGAGGGCCTCGATGCGTTGCCGCGCGTCGTCGGTCATCGTGCTCGGCGGCGGCGTGAGCAGGTAGCAATAGGCCCGCTCCCGGCTCCGGCCGACGCGGCCGCGGAGCTGGTAGAGCTGGGTCAGGCCGAAGAGGTCGGCGCGGTCGACGATCATCGTGTTCGCCCGCGGGATGTCGATGCCGCTCTCGATGATGGCGGTCGAGCAGAGCACGTCGTAGTCGCCGTCGACGAACTCGGTCATCGCCTTCTCGAGCGCGCCCTCCTTCATCTGGCCGTGCGCCACGGCGATGCGCGCCTGCGGCAACATGTCCTGGATGCGCTGGGCACGCTCGTAGAGCCCCTCGATGCGGTTGTAGACGAAGAAGACCTGTCCGCCGCGGTTCATCTCGCGGGCGATGGCCTCCTTGATGAGGTGGTCGTCCCAGCGCGCGGCGAAGGTCCGCACGGCGCGCCGGTCCACGGGCGGCGTGGTGATCAGCGAGAGATCGCGGAGCCCTCCGATGGCCAGCTGGAGCGTCCGCGGGATCGGCGTGGCCGTCAGCGTGAGCACGTCGACGTCCGTGCGGAGCTTCTTGATGCGCTCCTTGTGCGTCACCCCGAAACGCTGCTCCTCGTCGACGACGAGGAGCCCGAGCTCCTTGAAGTGCACGTCCTTCGAGAGGAGCCGATGCGTGCCGATGACGATGTCGACGGTGCCGTCCTTCATGCCCGCGAGGGCCTCGGCGGACGCCTCCTTCGAGGTGAAGCGGGAGAGCGCCGCGAGCTTCAGGGGGTAGTCCCGCATGCGCGCGCTGAAGCTCTGGAAGTGCTGTTGCGCGAGCACCGTCGTCGGGCAGAGCACGGCGACCTGCCGGCCGGCCATGGCGGCGCGGAAGGCCGCGCGGATGGCCACCTCGGTCTTGCCGAAGCCGACGTCGCCGCACACGAGCCGGTCCATCACCGTCGGGACCTCGAGGTCCTCGAGCACGTCGTCGATGGCCTTCTGCTGGTCCGGCGTCTCCTCGAAGGGGAACGTCGCCTCGAACTCCGCGTAGGCCCGGTCCGGCGGCTCGAGCGCCGGTCGGGTCACGGCCTTGCGCTGCGCGTAGAGCTTGAGGAGCTCGTCGGCGAGCTGCGCGACGACCTTGCGGACCTTCGACTTCTTCTTGGCGAAGGTGCTCCCGCCGAGGCGGTCGAGCTTGGGCTTCGCGCCCTCCTTGCCGGCGAACTTCTGGATGAGGCCGAGGCGCGTGACGGGCAGGAAGAGCTTGTCCCGGCCCGTGTACTCGATGACGAGGACCTCGACGACGCGCGGGGGATCGCCGCGGTGGCGCTCGAGCGCGCTCTGGGCGATCTGCTGGCGCTTGAGGCCTGCGTACTGGCCGATGCCGTGGTCGGCGTGCACGACGTAGTCGCCGACCTTCAGCTCCCGTAGATCCTCGAGGAAGGCCTCGCTCTTCTTGGCCTTGCGCTTCTTCGCGGCGCGCCGGCGCCGCGAGCGCGTCCCGAAGATCTCCGACTCGGTGACGACGACGAGGCCCTCCGCGGCCCAGGCGAAGCCGTCCTCGAGGGCGCCGACGACGACCCGCGCGCGGACCCCCCGCTCGGCCTTGAGGAGCGCGGGGTCGAAGGGCTTCGGCTTGCCCTCGACGGGCACGCCATAGCCCTTGAGGAGCGCGACGAGGCGCTCGGCCTGGGTCTGCGTCCGCGTCGCGAAGAGCAGGCGGACGCCCATGTCGAGCCAGCGCGCGGCCTTCTCCGCCACCGGCGCGAGCGCGTCGTCGCCCTGGCCCGTGCGCCGGGCCTTGAGCTCGGCGACCAGCGGCGCGTGGTCCTCGGCGCCCAGGTTCTTCACCTGGTCCTCGGTGACGCTCTCGTAGACGGCGAGCGGAGACTCGTCCTCGCCCGGCGCCCCGAGGGAGGCGAGGCGATGGATCACGACGCGCCGCCGGGCCTCGAGCGCGTCGAGGAGCGAGAGCTCGTCGGCGTAGAGCGCGTCGAGCTCGAAGACCGGCTCGTTGTCCGCGGCCTTCGCGTTTCGGTCGTCGATGGCGCGCGTGAGCTCGCGGTCGACGCTCGCGACGACCCCGCGCGGGTCGAGGAGCGCGACGGGCACGTCGGGCACGTAGTCGAGCACCGTCTCGAGGACGTCGTAGAAGGCCGGCAGGAGCCCATCGAGGCCGTAGTAGAAGCGCCCGGCCTCGAGGTCGTCCGTGAGCTGGCGTGTCTTGCTCGAGGGGTAGTTCGCCCGATCGCAGAGGTCCCGGACCTTGGCGATGGCGTGCTTGCGCGCGTCGGGCGAGAGCACCGTGTCCCGCGCCGGGTGGATGAAGATGCGGTCGACGCTCTCGATGGTCCGCTGGTCGTCGGGGTCGAAGAGCTTGATCGACATCACGAGGTAATCGTCGAGGTCGATGCGCGCCGGGTAGCGGCCGTGGGGCGGGAAGACGTCGACGATGCCGCCGCGTACGGCGAAGGTGCCCGGGTCCTCCGCGACGGGGACCCGGAGGTAGCCGCCGGCCGCCAGCACCTCGACGAGCTCGTCGCGGTCCACCTCGCCTTCGGCCTCGATGACGAGGGAGCGGGCCGCCAGCGCCTCCTTCGGAGCCACCCGGCGCGTGAGCGCCCCGCCGGGGAGCACCAGGAACCTCCACGGCAGGCCCTTGGCCAGGTGGAAGAGCACGGCGAGCCGGTCCATGGCCGTGCGCCGGTCCGGCGCAACGTCGAGGAAGGGCGAGGTGTCGAGGGAGGGGTAGTGAAGCACCTCGGGCAGGTCGCCCTCGGCGCGGGTTCCTCCGAGAAAGAAGCGGAGGTCGCGGCAGAGGCGCTCGGCGGCGTCCCCGTCCCCGGTGACGACGACCATGGGGCCGTGGGCTTTTTGCGCCTCCACGAGCATGTGCGCGGCGGCGCCGGCGGGGAGGCCGGAGAGGTCGGTCCGCGGGGCCTCGGCGATGCGCGTCAGGGCGTCCGTCAGGCGAAGATCCGCGCGGGCGAGACCGGCCGCGAGGCTCGCGTCGAGGGTCGGGGCGACGTCGGTCATCGGGCCGGCCGAACATGGGGCGAACCCGGCCTCGCGGCCAGTCTAGGGTGGGGACTCGCCGGGCGCCTCCGCGTCAGGCGCCGGCGGCGCGTCCCCGCTCCCGACGAGCGTGCGCAGCCGGCTCGAGAGCCAGGGCGGCGCCACGACCGTCGAGACCATCACCATGAGCACGATGGCCATGTAGACGTCGGCCTCGATGAGCGGATGCCCGGCCACCATGATGCCGGCGCCCACGTCCGCGAAGATCAGCCCGACCTCGCCCCGCGGGACCATGCCGATGCCCACGGTCCAGCGGTCGATGGCGCCGCGGACGCCGAGGCCCGCGACGAGCTTGCCGATCACGGCGACGACGCTGAGGGCCGCCGCGAGGACGAGGGGCTCCGCGGAGACGCCGGAGAGGTCCACCATCATGCCCGTACGCACGAAGAAGATGGGCGTCATGAAGCCGACGATGGGCGCCACGAAGGGCACGAGATCGTGCTTGTCGTGCTTGCCGAAGGGGCGGACGTGCACCTCGTCGAGGATCAACCCGGCCGCGAACGCGCCGACGATGGGCGCGAGGCCCGCGGCCGCGCTCAGCCCCGCCATCAGGAGCGCGAGCCCGATGGCCACGGCCGCCAGCACCCCGGACGTGCGGAGCTTGCTCGCCGCCTTGAAGACCCCCGGCATGACGTAGGCGCCGAGGATCAACGCCCCGATGAGGAAGCCGGCGGCGAGGCCGCTGATGCGTGCGAGCTCGAAGCCGCTCACGGCGCCGGTCTGCGCGAGGCCGGCCACCACGGCGAGCACGATCAGGCCGAGCACGTCGTCGATGACCGCGGCGCCGAGGATGACGCGCGTCTCCGGACGGTCCATCACGCGGAGGTCCTGGAGGACGCTCGCGGTGATCCCGACGCTGGTCGCGCAGAGCGTCGCGCCGACGAAGAGGTGGAGCGACTCCACGGCGTCGGGCATGAGCAGCTTCGAGACCCCGTAGCCGAGGCCCATCGGCGCCAGCACGCCCAGGATGGCGACGAGGCCGGATTGCGGCGCGACCTTCCGCATCTCCGTGAGCGTCGACTCGAGGCCGACCTCGAAGAGCAGAAGCGCGACGCCGAGGTTCGCGAGCAGCTCGACCGCCGGCATCTGCGCGGCCCCCTCGAAGGCGTCGAAGCCGAGGTGCACGAGGTTGCCGAGGAGGATGCCCATGCCGAGCTCGCCGAGCACGGCGGGCTGGCGGAGGCGCACGGCGATCTCACCGCCGAGCTTGGCGGCGAGGAGGATCGCCGCGAGCGTGAGCCACACGTCCGCCCCGGGGCCGTGGCCGCCTCCCTCGTCGCCGTGTCCGCCCGCGTCGGCGAGGGCGAGCGCCGGGACCGCCAGGAGCACCAGCAGCACGAGACCGCGCAGGACGCGGCGCGAGGTTTCGGCGGGAGAGGTCATCGGCTCGCTCCGTCGGAGGGCGCGCCCGTCGGTTACGCCCCCTCGCAAGACCCTAGATGTCCAAGACAGAAGTCGCGAGCGTATCCGCTCGGGCCGAAGGACCGCGGAGACGTTCGTTACTTCTGTGGCGGGGTACAAGTACACCCGCCCGGAGCTCCGGTCCGGGTCGCTGGGAAGGCCCCGGCGGCGGCCGCAAGCGTGGCCACCGCGGCCCTGAGCGCTAGGCTCGGCCCGTGCGCCGTACCGGGCTGATTTTTCGCGGAGGGCTCCTCGCGTTCACCTTCGCTCTCGCCCT
>JBCDGX010000084.1:0-12964 GCA_038750805.1 Myxococcota bacterium | reverse complement strand
GCCGGCCGGTGGCGCACGCTGGGCCTGGGAGGCGGCCTACCCCCGGCCGGAGGAAGAGCTCGTGCGCGAGGTGGCGGAGCGCCTCGGCCTGCCCTGGGAGCACCTCTACGCGACCATGCGCCAGGAGAGCGCCTACGACGCGGACGCGACCTCGCACGCGGACGCGCGGGGCCTGCTCCAGCTCCTCCCGAGCGTGGCCGGCCGGGACGCGCGACGCCTCGGGCTCCCGGCGCGCCCCGGCGATCTCTACGACCCGGAGGTGAACGTGCGCCTCGGCGCCGAGGAGATCGCCCGGCTCCACCGGCGCTACGCGGGTTGCCTGCCCCTCGTCGCCGCCGCCTACAACGCGGGCGCGGCGCGCGTGGATCGCTGGCGGCGCGAGCTCGGCACGGACGGAGGCCTCGACCTCTTCGTCGAGCGCATCCCCTTCGACGAGACGCGCGGCTACGTCCGCCGCGTGCTCTCGCACGTCGCGCGCTACCGCTACCTGGCGGGCGGGGAGGAGGCGCGGGCGGGCCCGGTGCTGCCCGGTCTCCTCGCTTCTCCGCCCGATCCACCGCGCACGGAGGGTCCGGCGGGGGCCGGAGTCGAGTAAGCTCCCGCGCAGCGATGCCCGACGACTGGGAGGACGAGACCGCCACCATGGTCGGCGACCACGCGTCGCTCGCGAGGAAGCTGGCCACCAGCAGCCGGGATCGCGCCTACGTGGTGGTCATCGCCGGGCCGAACGTGGGCGAGATGTTCCGCATCGATGCCGACCAGGTCATCGGCCGCGGCGCCGACGTGGGCGTACTCCTCATGGACACGGAGATCAGCCGCCGCCACGCGAAGCTGAGCGTCGACGGGGACGCCATCGCCGTCGAAGACCTCGGCTCGACGAACGGGACCTTCGTGAACGGCGAACCGATCACCCGCCGGGAGCTGCGCGATGGCGACAAGATCCAGGTCGGCACGACGACGATCCTGAAGTTCAGCTACCACGACGACCTCGACGAGAAGTTCCAGCGGCGCATGTACGACGCCGCGCTCCGGGACTCGATGACCGGAGCCTTCAACAAGCAGTACTTCATCGACCGCCTCGACGCGGAGCTGGCCTACGCCGTACGTCACGCCTCGCCGCTGGCACTCGTGCTCTTCGACATCGACCACTTCAAGAAGGTCAACGACACGCACGGGCATCCCGCCGGCGACTACGTCCTGAAGACGCTCTCGAAGGGCATCCTCGACAGCGTCCGGAAGGAGGACGTCTTCGCGCGCTACGGCGGCGAGGAGTTCGCGCTGCTCAGCCGGGGCATCGACCTGCCCGGCGCCATCCGCTTCGGTGAACGGCTCCGGGCCTGGGTCGAAGGCTTTCCGTTCGAGTTCGAGGGTCAGCGCATCCCGGTCACCGTGAGCCTCGGCATCGTGGCGCGGCCGGAGGCGGGCGTGACGGACCCGCCGGCCTTCCTGCAGCTGGCCGACGACGCGCTCTACGCGGCGAAGCGCGGCGGCCGGAACCAGGTCGGCGTCCCCGAGAGCCTCCAGTGCTGAGCGGAGCTACTCGGGCCAGGGATTCGAGAACGCCGGGTTCGTGAGGAACTCCTCGTCCGTCAGGCTCTCGAGAAAGGCGATGAGGTCACCGATGCGCTGCGGCGTCGGCATGAAGCCGTTGACGAAGATGCTCTTGTTCGGGCTGAGGCGGCCGTCGCCGATGTTCTCGCCCTCGGTCACGTTCCGGCCACCGGCGGCATAGTGGGCGATGACCTCTTCGAGCGTCGCGATGGACCCGTCGTGCATGTAGGGCGCCGTGACCGCGACGTTCCGAAGGCTCGGCGGCTTGAAGCGCCCCATGTCCCGGAGGTTCTCCGTGAACTCGAAGAGCCCGAAGTTCGGCGAGGGATAGGCGCCGCGGCCGTCGACGTCGTAGAGGCCGTTGTTTTGGAAGCTCTCGGTCTGGAAGACCTGCCCCGCGTGGTCGACGGAGGCCGAAAGCGTGAAGCCGCCGTGGCAGTGGAAGCACTCGGCGTCCTCGCCGAAGAAGAGCGTCTCGCCCCGCTTCGCGCTCTCGCTGATGGCGCTCTGGTCGCCCTGCAGGTAGCGGTCGTAGGGGGAGCGGCCGCTGATGAGCGTGCGCTGGAAGCTCGCAAGAGCGTCGAGGACGTGCGCGAGGGAGACGGGTTCGGCGGCGTCCGGGAACGCCTCGGGGAAGAGCGCCTGGTAGACGGGCTCGGCGGCGAGGCGCGCGAGGAGCTCGTCCTCCCGTCCCGCCATGCCGAGCTCCACCGGCGTCTCGCCGAAGAGGGGGCCGAGGGCCTGCGGCTCGAGGTCCCGGATGAGCGGGTTCGCCCAGTTGAGGGTCGCCGAATAGCCGACGTTGGCGAGACTCATGGAGCTCCGCGGGTGCACCTCGCCCGTCGACCCGACGCCAAGCGGGCGGCCATCCGTGAACGCGAGGGACTGCACATGGCAGCTCGCGCAGCTCTGCGTCTCGTTCCCGCTGAGGCGCGTGTCGTAGAAGAGGTGCCGTCCGAGCTCGACCTTGGCCTCGCTCATGGGGTTGTCCTCGGGCACGCGCGGTTCGGGGAAGCCGGCGGGCAGATCCCACTGGTAGGCCTGGGTGGCGTCACCGCAAGCCAAGAGAAAGAAGAGCAGCGGGAGGAGGCGTCGCATGCTGAAGAACAGAGTGGGGCCGGATGCTCGCCAGGGCACGCCCTCGCGGGCCGAGGGAACGCTCAGCGGACGCCGAACACGGTCTGCGGACCACTCGGGGCGACGCCCGCGTAGGGCAGGCCGAGGTTGTCGAAGATCGCGGGGCACTCGTCGTCCATCGGGAAGCTCTGGCAACCGAGGGCCGCGCCCGTGTTCTGGTTGGTCAGGGCACCGTCGAGCGCCGCCCGCAGATCGAAGGCGACCTTGTCGGTGGCCGCATCGAAGCCCGTCAGCTCGACCTCCATGCGGTTCGGGTTCCCGCAGCTGGTGACGTCCTCGCCCATGCTCGGATTGCCCATGCACGCCGTGGAGCCGAGATGAATGTTGAAGCCCGGGCTCGTGCTGTCCGGCGTCGGCGCGAAGTCGATGCGCATGAACTTGAAGCCGCCCTGCCAGTTCCACCACATGCCGGTGGGTCGCAGCGGCTCCGGCGGAAGCGGGTCCATGCTCGCCTGATCGAGGTGGTTCAGCTCGAAGGGCACGCCGACGGTGAAGCGGAGGCCCGTGTACTCGCCCGCCGGCACCGTCCCGACGACGGTGTGGTTCGTCTCGGCGTCTCCGGCCTCGGAGCAGCTCGCCTCGAAGTCGAGGAGCGCCAGATCCGGCGTCTGGAAGGGGGACACCTGATCGATGGCCATCGGGACCTCGGCCCCGCCCGCGGTCACGAGCCGCACGTTGCTGACGTAGAAACGCGCGTCGCGCAGCTGAAGGTCGACGGCATCCGCGCCGGCGCCCGCGATCACGTCATCGCACTCGATCTCGTCAGCGCCGTCGTAGAGCGCGAACTGGAGGGCGACGGTGGTGTCGGCACCATCTTCGCCGCAGCCGGCGACCGCCAAAAGGGAAGCGAGAAAGAGAGTCGTACGCATCAAGAATCATCCTCGGGCGCGTCCGCACGCCCTTCGAAGCCGTTGGGTCCCGCCCCGGTCTCCAAGGTGAAGGACCCGAGCACGTTCGTCACGACCGCCTCTTCGAAGCGGTCACCATTTCTCTGCCCGGCGCCGTCGAACCAGCGCGCCGCGTCGAAGCGCACGCGCAGCCCGACCCGCCCGGCGCCGGCGCCCAGCGCGGCGTCGTCGAGCATCAGGGGTACGTCCAGCGCGAGCGGAAGGTCACGCTGGAAAGCGATCTCGACGGCGAAGGGCTCGGTGCGGCCCTCGCGCTCGATGCGCCCGCGCAGCGCGAGCGTCGGCGCCTCGCCGGCCTCGAGATGGAGGCGAGCCCCGCAATAGCGGCCCGGAAGCGGGCGGAGCGTCCCCGCACGCACGGGGAGCCCGCCGGCGTGCATCACGTCGAGCGTGAAGGCCTCGCCGGTCCCGAGCTCGAGGGTGCCGTGGGCGCGCGCCCGGCCGGGCCCGAGCGCGCGGAGCAGCGACGCGAGCGCCCCGTCCTCGCAGGGCACGAGTTCGAGGCTCTCGATGCGGAGCACGGCCGCCTCGAGGCGCACGCGATGGCCTTGGTCGGTGAAGAAGGCCGCCGTCATGGGCTCGGGCTGATAGGCGACGTCGACCTCGAGCCCCGGTGCATAACCGACGCAGGCGGCGGGCAGGACGAGCGCCAGGAGCGCGGCCGCGAGAGACCTAGAAGTCATGGGTCACCCCCGCGCTCAAGACGAGCCCCTCGTCGTGGCCGCCGCGCAGCCGCTGCACCACAGGCACGGAGACCTGCGCCATCAGCACCAGGTCCGCGTCCGCGGGCACGGGCAGGGCCACGGCGCCCACGGTCGCGTAGAGGATGGCGCCACCGCTCTCCCCGTCGCGCTGGCCGCTCTCGGCCTCGCGGCCGTCGAGGCGTCCGTCGAGGGACGCCCGGAACCCGAAGGCGCTCCAGGGCTGGACCTGGCCGGTGACCGACGCCTGCCAGCTCGGCCCGAGGCGCCGGCGCGCGTGTCCCTCGCTCGGCATGAGGAGCGTCGTCGTCAGGTGCACGCTCGTGATGCCCGCGAAGCGCGAGTAGAGGAGCCCGACGAGCGGGTCGACGGAGCCCGAGCCGGCCTGGAGGTCGAAGAGCACCCGCCCGGCCGGGTCGCGAAGCGCCGGCGCCGTCGGGAGCTCGAGGCCGACGACGCCGCTCAGGAGATGCTTCGGCGCGAGCTGCCGGTCCCGGAAGAGCACCACGCGGGCGCGCAGATCGAGGTCGCCCGCGGCCCAGCGCCGGTCCCGGGCGAGGTTCGGGTAGGCGATCTGCTGGTGGATCAGGGGCATGGTCGCCGCGAGCACCACCCGGTCCGTGGCGGCCCAGCTCAGCCCGAGCTCGAGGCGGCTCTCGCGGAGGCGGAAGGCGTCGTCGATGGGGCCGTTCGGCCCGTCGGCGGCCAGGGTCTCCCGGCGGTGGCGGAGCGTCGCCGAGGCGCGAACGCGATTCCGGAAGGGCTGCTCGGTGCCCGTGACCGTGAGCGTCGGATCGCCCACGGTGCACGTGGAGCAGGCCCGGGCACGCGGCGGGGCCGCCGCGCTCGCGAGGAGCGCGGCCAGCACGAGCGCGAGGCGGAGCGGCGCGGCCACGCCATCGTCCTAGCCGCCGGATGTGGAGCCCGGGATGAGGCAAATCGTCGCACGCGGGCTCAGCTCGATCTGTGCCCGTTCGCGCCATCAGACCGAGTCATCCGCCGTGCTAGCGTGCGACCGTGCTTCGCGTCGCCGTCTCCGCGGTCCTCGCCCTGGCGCTCGGCGGCTGTGGCCAGTCGGTGGTGGCGGGGCCCCTCACGCCGGAGGAGGTCGGGCGCACGACGCCGGGCGCGCGGCTCCGGGCCCTCCAATGGGTGCCGGTCGATGGGACCGCTGCGCCGATCCCCGGGCGCTTCGAGGACCGCGAGCTCGGGCGCTGCAGCGTGACGCCGCTGAGCGAGGATGGGATCACGCGCTGCATGCCGGGCGGGTACCCGTCCTTTCTCTTCGCCACGGGCGGCGGGCCGCCCTTCGTGGACCCCGAGTGCTCCACGGCCATCGTCCAGGACTATGAGCGTTGCCCGCTCGAGCCCGTGATCTTCCGCGACGCGCAACGCGGGCCCGGGGGGAGGATCGCCGTCGAGCGCGCCTATCGCATCACCGACCGTCCCGGAGACGTGAGCGCCGCGCTTTATGACCGCGTCGACTTCGGGGACGACGCCGGCACGTGCGGGCCCATGCCCGAGAGCTTCCGCGAGACCGAGCTCTTCTTCGCGTGGGAGGCCTACGTCCTCGCCGAGCGTGTGCCCGAGGGGTCCATGGTCGGCGTCGAGACGCGGGAGGAGACGGACCTCGGGGGTGGGCTTCGCGACGTCACGCGGCGCTTCGCGGACGGGACCGTCGAGCGGGTTCGGGCGGTGGACACGCCGTGCACGGCGTACCGGACGGGCGACGGCGCGGTCCGCTGCTTGCCGGTGGCGGGGTCGATTCTCCCGGCGTACGCCGACGAGGGTTGCACGGAGTTGGTTTGGCTCGCGCCCACGTCCTTCGAGCTCGAGGCCGGGCGGGGGTTCGTGTGGAACGAGGGCCGGACGGTCGTGCGCGAGGTGCGGGAGATCGTGGGCGCGCCGACGACGGTCACGACGACCTTCAACCTCCGGGAGGATCGCTGCTTGCGGTCCGAGCGCGAGGTCGAGATCGTTCGGCTCACGGACCCGCTCCCGCTGACGTCGTTTCCAGCGCTCCGGCGAGAGGCCGTGGGGCGCGGGAGGCTCCGGCCGGTTCGGCTTCTCGACGAGGCCGGACGCGCCTGGCCCGTACGGCCCCTGGATCGAAGCCTCGAGCCCGACGCATTGGTCAGCGAGCTCATCGGTTGGACGTATCGGGACACCGCCGAGGGCTTCGATTGCGTCGGCTTCCCGACCGTGGACGGCGTCCGCTGCCTCCCGCTTGGCACCCTTCGCGTCGACGAGCTCACGCCTCGCCAGACCTTCGGGGACCCGGCGTGCACGGAGCCCGTGCTCTTCGCCTTCGGACCCGAGGCGGCTCGGGTCACGCACGTCGCCGACCTCGGGACCTTCGGCGAGGGTTGCGATCGCCGCAGCGGGGTCCTTCGGATGCGCCGCGTCGGCGCGCGCCTCCCGGCCGGAAGCCCGGTCTACTACGCGACCGAGGCGGGGCCCTGCGAGGAGGGCCCCGCGGTCCCGGAGGGCGAGAACGTCGTCTACTACCGTCTGAACGGTGGGGAGGTCCCGCTGAGCCGCTTCGGCGCCTTCCGCGAGAGCGTCTGGGTCGGCTTCTGAGCCGCGTTCTCCACGGCTTCTAAAGCTCTGCGCCGCGGCGTACCTTCGGGTCCATGGCGTATCGTTCTGTGTTCCTCGCGGCGATATGCGCCCTGGTCTTCCAAGCGGCCTGCGGCGACGACGGGGCGCCACCCGGGGACGCCGGGCCGCGCGCCGACATGGGCGGCCCCGAGCGCTGCACGCGCTCCACCGAGTGCGACGACGGGCTCTTCTGCAATGGCGCCGAGCGGTGCAGCCCCGACGACCCGGCCGCCGATCCCTTCGGTTGCGTCTCCTCCGATGCGCCCTGCGTCGGCATGGAGGGTCTCCGCTGCGACGAGATGGGCGACGTGTGCGGGACCGTCTGCAGCGTCACGGACGATGCGGACGGGGACGGCGCCGCGGCCATCGAGTGCGGCGGCACCGATTGCGCCGACGACGATCCCAACCGGTTCCCCGGCAACCCGGAGGTCTGCGACGACGCGGACCACGACGAGGATTGTGACGCGACGACCGTCGGTGCACGCGATCTCGATGGCGACGGCGAGGTCGACGCGCGCTGCTGCAACGCTGTGCCGGGTGAGCCCACGGTGTGTGGGACCGACTGCAACGACGCCCGCCGCGACGTCGCGCCGGGCGCCACCGAGGTGTGCGAGGGCGTCGACAACGACTGCGACGGCGACGTCGACGAGGGTGTGACAGTGCCCGGCTTCGATGACCGGGACGGTGACGGCGAGGGCGACCCGGGCCGGCCCCGCATGGCCTGCGCGGGCGCGCCTTCCTTCGTCGCCAACGATCGCGATTGCGACGACACGAACGCACGCATCGGCCGCGACTTCGTCGAGATCTGCGACGGCCTCGACAACGATTGCGACGGCGCCGCGGACGAGGCCGTGCTCCAGGTCGCCTGGTACGTGGACGCCGACGGCGATGGCTTCGGCATCGCCAACGCGGACAGCCCACCGGTGCTGAGCTGCGACCCCATCCCCGGGCGCTCCGTGCTCTCCGGCGATTGCGACGACGCGGAGGCGAGCGTAAGCCCCGTGGCGCCGGAGCTCTGCAACGGCCGCGACGACGACTGCAACGGCGTGGCGGACTTCGCGATCGAGGCCGGGGACCTCGAGGACGACGACCGAGACGGCGTCGCCGACGCGCGCTGCGCCGCGGCAGCGCTCGATTGCGACGACCTCGACCCTCTGACGGCGCCGGGCCGCCCGGAGATCTGCGACGTCCGGGACAATGATTGCGACGGCACCACGGACGAGAGCGCCGGCGAGATCGACTGGTTCCTCGACGCCGACGACGACGGCTACGGCGACGTCGCCTCCGTGGTCCGGAGCTGCGAGATCGTGCCCGGGCGCCTCCCGCGCGCGGGCGATTGCGACGACGGCGACCCGAGCGTGCGCCCCGGCGGCCTCGATGGCTGCGCCGGACAGGAAGGGGTGGACGACGATTGCGACATGGTCGTCGACGAGACCGAGGACGAGGTGCAGACCTTCCTCGACGTCGACGGCGACGGCTTCGGCGTGAGCGGCCTCGACGCGCGCCTCGAGTGCACCGGAAGCGTCGCGCGCGCGAGCGCCGTGGGCGATTGCGCTCCCGAGGACGCGAGCGTGTTCCCAGGCGCGACGGAGGTCTGCGACGACGGCATCGACCAGGACTGCGACGGCTTCACGGATTGCGACGACGGCGACTGCGACATGGAGGCCATCTGCGCCCGGACCCTGCTGGGCGAGATCGTGCGCGGAGACGGGCAGCGCGCGGCGCCCCGGGAGTTCTTCGCCAGCGACGTGGTGCTGCGCGTCACGGACCTTGCCGGCGTGCCCGAGAGCGGCGTCGAGCTGACCCTCGAGGAGGGGCCCTATGCCGCCATCGCGGCCACGGCCACGACCGATGCAACGGGGCAGGCCAGCTTCACGCTCCGCGCCGCGACGACGCCGGGCATGCGGAGCGCGGTGTTCACGGGCATGGGGCTTCGGCCCATCGTCGTCCCGCTCACCACGGAGACGCCCATGCCCGGCACGGTGACGACGCTTCTGAACGAGGCCAAGCTGCTCGGCACCCCGTCGACACCGATCCGCGCCGCCGACTTCCGTCCCCGACCCACCGAGCGGATCACCGGGCTGGCCGTAACGGCGGACGGCTCGGTGTACTTCGCCTCCGGTCGCTTCCTCTACCGCATCGATGCGAGCGACACGGTCGACGTGGTCGCGACGACCTCGGGCCAGGGAGCGCGCGAGCTCTTCGCGGACGATGACGGCGGGCGCCTGCTCTATGTGAGCGGCAGCACCCTGAACGTGGTTTTCGCGTACGACACCACGACCGGGGCCGTGACCACGGTCGCGGGCGGCGGTGTGCAGGCCTACCCCTCCAACGATGGCCAGCCTCCGCTCCTCGCGGCGCTCTTCCCCGTCGGCGTCGCCCAAACGCCTGACGGCCGGCTGTGGATCAGCGAAGGGGGTCGCCTGCGCTACCTCGAGCGTGGACGACTCGAGACGGCCTACGATGTAAATGAGGCCACCGTCGAGGGCCAGCTCGTCAACTTCAACGGCGACCTAGACGTCGACGAGACCGGACGCCTCGTCGCTGCCGTGACGCTCTCCGGCGCCTCGCCATGTGCCGGGCCGGCGCTCGTCTCGGTCGAAGCGGATCTCGACGTCCGCTGGCTGGTCGGCTGCCGGGACGCCGCCGAGGCCACGGGGCTGAACGCGCGCGCGTACGGCGGGTTCGCAAGCGGAGCCGCGATCGCCGACTCCGGCGTCACCTTCCTCTCGGTAGGGAACTTCATTCGGCAGGTCGATCCCCGCAGCGGCATCGTCGAGGCCTATGCGGGCACCGGGGTGGCCGGAGGCGGGGGTGACTTCGGTCCGGCGGTCGCCGCGCAGCTCAGCACCCCAACGCTCCTCGCAACGACGCCCGCAGGCGACCTGCTCGCGGTGGATCAAGCGGGCATCTCGATTCGCCGCTTCCAGGGCCCCCTTCCAGCCGCTGGGGGCTCGCCCTTGGCCGCACGCGTTGGCGCCGCGATGCGCAGCGTCGAGGTGGGCGAGCGCCTCCCGAACGATTTGCAGGTCAGCACGACTACGGCCATGGGGGCCGTGCTCCCGGGGCTGGGCGTGCGCTGGAGCCACGGCGTCGACGACGCGCTCCTCGACGCGAGTCTCCGCGAGCAGATCACGCTCGCCCCCCTGGGGCGGGCAACGGGGCTGGGCTTCGCGGGACGCGAGGTCGGACCCTTCACGCTGAGCGCGGAGATCTTCGACGCCGCGGGTCGCACCCTCGCGACCAGCCCCATCGACTTCACCCTGGATGTCACGGCGCCGGCCGCGGGTACGGTGTTCACCCTCGTCTTCGACACGCGCTTCACGCTGACGTCCGAGCCCGTTGCCGGCCCGGCGTTCGTGAACGGGGCGACGGCGCTGAGCGTGGCGGACGACGGCACGATCTACTTCGTCGCGGCGAGCGAGAGCTCGCTCATGGCGCTCGAGCCCTCCGGCGTCGTCCGCCGTATCGCTGGCACCGGGAGCTTCGCCGTGGCGGGGGACGGCGGGCCCGGGCTCGCCGCGAGCTTCGCCTCGGTGCGCGACGTCTGCGTCGATGGCGCGGGCGACTTCCTCTACGTGCTGGATTGCCGCTCGGGCGGCTTCACGTGCACTACCGGCCGGCTCCGGCGCATCGAGCTGCGGCGTAGCGACCGGCGCGTGACCACCGTCGCCGGCGGGGGCAGCGTGGGCGCGCCGACCTACGGCAACGGCGGGCCCGCGCAGCTAGCCACACTCCCGCGCCCGTCCCGTTGCACCGTCGCGCCCGGCGGCGACGTCTGGATCCTCGATGGCGAGGCCCAGTCCATCCGGAGCTACGACGCGACGACGGGGATCCTCGACGAGGTGGTCGGCGCCGGCAGTACCAGCGCGCCGGCGGTCCGGTTGAGCAGCCCGTTCTTCCTGGCGGCGACGCCCGCCGGTGACCTCGTCGTGCTCGGTACCTTCCTGAACGCCGTCGGCAGCGCCTTCGCCGGCATCGCCCGCTGGTCCGGCACGGCCTGGGTCGTGCTGGTCGGGGGTGGGACCAACACCGGCGAGGACGTGCTCGGGACCGACGTCTCCATCGTGGTCCCGACGGGCCTCACGGTCCGCGCCGACGGCACGATCTGCTACGGCGACCAGAACACCATCCGGTGCACCGACGCGGCAGGCCGGGTGGCGACCGTGGTCGGGGCGCGCGCGAGCGTGGGTCCGAGCGGCGAGCGCGTCCCGGCTCTCCTGCACCGCGTCGGCGCCGCGAGCTTCCTCGACGTCGACGACGGCCGCCTCGTGTGGAACGACGGGGCGGCCGTGCGTACGCGCTGGTAGCCGCGACGGCGACCCTCGAAGGGGCGCGAGCGTGGGGCGCGCAGCCCCGGGACCGCGGCGTGCTCAGCGCCCACCTACCTCGATGCCGAGCGACCCGCTGAAGCCGGAGTAGTCGTCGCGGACGAAGGCGTCGTAGCCGACGACCGTCGTGTAGTGAACGCCCGCCGTCAGCCGGAGCCAGTCCTCGTGGAGGTCGATGGCGACGCGGAGGCCTCCCTCGAGGGCGATGCCGCCGGAGGCGTCGCGCTCGTCGAGGAGCTCGTTCTCCCACTCGCTCACGCGCCGGCCGTCGGGCGTCCGCCGGTCGTCGTCCGTCAGGTAGAAGCCGAAGGCCCCGAAGCCCACGAGCAGCGGAAGCTCCACCGTGACGCGCGACGCCCGTCCCGGGAGCCGCATGCGCGGGGCCACGAGCAGCCCGACGACGGCGCCGTCCGAGCGGAGGTCCAGCGAGGTCTGCCCGCGGTAGGTCTCGCCCTCGGGGAGGTCCACGCGGAAGGTCCGCCGGTTCATGGGGCCGGGCCGCCCGAAACCGGCGATGCCGAGCTTGAGGTGCTCCTTGATGATGATCCCGAGCTGGAAGCCGGGTCCGTGCGAGACGTGGTCGCCGAGGCCCAGGAGGCGCCACTCGAGGCCGACGAAGGGCGCCACGGCTCGGCTCGGCGCGGTTTCCTCGGTTGCCGCGCCGTCGGGCGAGGAGTCGCCGTGAGCGGCCCCTTCGGGAACGTCCTGCGCGGCGGCCGGGAGGGCGACGAGGGCAATGGCGAAGATGAGAGCGAAGCGAGCCATCAGAACGACCTCCAGGGCCCGGCGCCACCGCCGAGCCGGGTGCGCACGCCGAGCGTGCTCCGGACGAGCGCCTTGGCCGCATCGCCTTGGGCGCCGAAGACCCCGCCGACCTCGACGTCGGCGAAGAGCTGGCTCCGGCGGCCCACGTCGAGGCTGCCGCCGGCGAGGAGGAGCGCACCCTGCCGGTCAACCTCGTTTCCGGGCGTGAGCTCGAGCCCGTAGGTCGCCAGCACGCCGAGACGCCAGAGCCCGCGCGTGCCGGCGGCGACGCTAGCGACGAAGCCGGCCTCGACGTCGAGCACGTGCGTGGACGAGGCCTCGCGCTGCGTGGGTGGCGCGAAGTCGTCGCCCTCGAAGCCCTCGCCGCCGAAGTAGCTCCGGAGCCCGAGGTCGCCGCGGAAAGCGAGCACCATCCGGCCCTCGCGCATCATGGGCACGCGCAGGTGCGCGACGGTCTGAAGGAGGGCGGCGTCGTCGAGGCGCTGCCCGCTCGCGTAGAGGCGCTGCGCGAAGCCCGTCCGGAGGCTGAGGCCGAGCTGCGTTCCGGCGCCGAGGCGATGGCGGTAGCCGACGCCGAGCACGCCATCGAACTGCGTGCCGACCAGGTGGACGTCGAGCGCGTGCCGCGCCGCGTCGGGAGGTGCCGGCGCCTGAGCGCCCGCGAGCGAGGAGATCGAGGCGAGGGCCAAGGCCGCCGCCCATCCGCGAATCATCATGAGCCCTTCTCTGCGGGCCCCGGGCTCATGAGCCCAACGAAAGGCTATCATGACGAGCATGCAGATCTTGCATGCTCTCACGCTCGCGGGCTCAGCGGGGAGCGGTCGCCGGCTTCGCCCAGAGCGCCCCGAGCTCGAGGGCGATGGCGTCGAAGGGCTCGGCCCGCACGGGCGCGTCCCCCTGGTGGAGCTCGACGGTCTCCCAATGCCCGGCGCGGCCGAGCCGGTGCACCTCGAGGGTCTTCACCGCCGGG
>JBCDGX010000083.1:0-13034 GCA_038750805.1 Myxococcota bacterium | reverse complement strand
TGCACGACCGCGTCGACGCCCTCGAGGGCGGCCGCATCGATCTCGCCGTCGCGGACGTTCCAGTAGATCGCGTCGCCGGTGGCCTGGTCGCGGCGCCTCACGAGCGGGCGGACGCGCGCGCCCTCCTCCCGAAGTCGCGCCGCCAGCGCCTTCCCGATCAGTCCGCTCGCCCCGGTGATGGCCACCTGCATGCGGCCGGCCTGGGGCCTCGTCGGGGCCCTGCCCAGCCACCACCTGGGGACTCATCGACGCCGCCGGCGTGCGTTTCGATCCCGAGGCGATCCGTCGCCGGGGTCTCAAGCTCCCGGGCCCTTTGCCGATCTTCCCGGGCGTGATGGCTCGTTCTGCCCCGTTGACCTTGCTGACGCTCGCGCTCGCCTGTGCCGCGGACGAGCCTTCGCTGATCTTCGACTTCGGCACCGTTCCGGACTTCGGCGGGCCCGTCGACGCGGGCACCGGACCGCGCGACGGCGCGGCGCCGGACGCAGGCCTCCCCATGGACCTCGGTCCGGGCGGTATGGGGCCCTTCGACATGCCCCCGGCGCCCTGCCCGGAGGGCGACACGCCGCTCGGGCCCGTGCTGCTCGCGCCGATGCCCGGCGACGCGCTCAGCGGCCCGTGGGTGACGAGCGCGTCCCTCGTCGCGTCCTGCCAGGTCGTCGGGGCCGATTCCGTCGTGATCCGCCGCCTCGTCCCGGTCGACGCCGTCCGTCCGCGCGAGCCCACCGTCACCCGGGACGCCGACGTCTACGCGGCGACCTTCGATCTCTCGCGCGAGCCCAACGGCTTCCTGGCCTTCGAGTGCTTCGCCGAGGGACGCACGCCGGCGGGCCAGCCCACCTGCGGTTTCGCCCGCGTCGAGACCTGGCTCGACCTCGGGCCCGAGCTGACCCTTCGCGAGCCGGCGGAGGAGGCCTTCGTCCGGGACTCGCTGCCCGTGCGCTTCGAGGTGCGTCCCGCCCCGCTGGCGGCGGGGGACGTGGACGCGCTCCCCGTCTCCACCGTGCTCACGGTGGCCGGGGCGGAGATCCCGACGATGACGAACGTGCGCGAGGACGGGGTCATCGAGCATCAGGCGCTCGTGGATCTGACCGACGAGACGCGCTTCCCGGACGGGCTCGACGGCCCCTTCGAGCTCTCTGTGCGCACGACGAACGAGCGCGCCGTCGAGCGCCGCGAAACCCGCATCTTCAACGTGGACAACGACGGCCCGGTGATAGCCTTCGAGTCGCCGGCGGACGGCGAGCTCGTCGGGGGGCTGGTGCGGGTCCGCGTCCGGCTCATCGACCCGGGCGGCGCCGACATGACGAGCGCGCGCCTCCGCGTTGCGGGCGACGGGGAGCGGACCTTCTCGCCCGTCTCCGGCGTGGAGGGACTGCTCGAGGCGACCTTCGACGCCACGGACTTCGACGCCAGCAACCCCAGCCTCACGCTGAACGTCACGGCGGCGGACACGAGCGGGAACGTGAGTACCGCGTCGCGCACGGTGCGCCTCGACTCGGCGGCGCCGCTCGCGAGCCTCGACCCCGTCGACGTGCGCGTGGTGCGCCGCTCGGGGCCGCGCGTGCTCTGCTCCTCGCTCTTCGACCCGCTCGGGCCCGACTCCGTGGACGACGGCGAGGTCGTCGCGACGCAGGCCGAGTTCCGCGCCCGGGTCCAGGACCGGGGCAACGCGACCGAGGGCGACGGCGTCGTGACCTTCCTGTCCGGCGTGGCCGAGGTGCAGCTCTTCCTCCTCGATGGCGGTGAGCTCCTCGTCGACCGGGACGGCGACGGCGTCTGCGACGACGTGAATCCGGCGGTGCGGCCCGAGTCCGGCGCCGCGGAGCCCGCCACGGTGCTGACGCTGACCCCCGTGCGCCCCACGGGGACGCCCCGCGTCTTCGGCGGCGACTTCTCCAGCCCCGGCGAGCCCGCTTCGGCCTATGCCGATGGGGCCGTGTACGCCGATTGCGAGGCCATCAACGGGTCGGCGACGGCGCGCCTGCTCTGCGAGGAGTCCTCGCCGCTCTCCACGGTCATCCCGGCGACCTACGACGCGCGTGCGGAGACCATCTACGCGCTCGGCCCCATCGAGGGGGTGAACTGCGTCGGCTCGGCCGTGAACCTCGCGCCCCTCGTCACGCCTGGGCGCTTCGCCTGCGCGGCGCTCCGGAGCGAGGACGCGCTCGGCAACGCGTCGGTCTCGCCGCCGCTCCGCTTCTGCGTCGACGATGGCGCCGCGGGATGCGGGGCGACGCTCGGGGCCCGCGTCGAGGCGGGCGAGCTTCCGAGCTGCACGGACGGCTGCGTCCCCCCGGCGAGCTTCCGCGACGTCCCGAGCCTGCAGCGCATCGACCCCTGACGCGCCCTCGACGCCACCGGGAGCCCGCGTAGACTCCGGCGGATGCTCGGTCGGCCGACACTCGTCGCTCTCTCCCTGGTCGTCCTCCTCGCGGGCGGCGCCGCGGCCTACGTCGCCTGGACCGAGGCGCAGGCCGAGGAGCGGGCGGTCGCCGCCGAGGCTCGGCGCGAAGCCCGCCGCGAGGAGCGCATCCAGGAGGAGGAGGACATCTCGCGGCCCCTCCGCCGGGAGAGCGCCGCGAAGATGCCGCCGGGCCTCGAGCGCGTGGAGCTCGGCATGAGCCTCGACGAGCTGCGTCAGGTCCGGAGTCAGGCGCGCCCCAGCGAGTCACGCAGCGGTCCGAGCGAGCGCTGGTTCGAGGAGGCCCTCGAGAACGGCGCCCGGGCGCTCTACCGCATCACCGGCGCCACGGACCGACTGACGCAGGTGCAGGTCCTCAGCCAGACCGTGGCCGAGGGCATCGCGCCGCACCTCGTCAGCATGCGCGAGCGCTACGGCCAGCCCACGGGCATCTGGGACTGCCCGGCGGAGAGCGCCGCGGGCGTGCCGACGCGGCGCTTCACCTGGCGGGGTGAGGAGGTGACGATTCAGGACGTCTTCCTCGTGTACCCGGGAGGCGTGTCGATCACGCTCTACATCGCGCCGACCATCGCGATTCAGCAGTCCCTCGGGATCGGGCGCTGCACGCCCCTTCCCGCCGGCGCGGACCTCGGAGCGTTCCCCATCGCGACCCCGGAGCAGCTGGGGCTCGGCGGCGGCCCGGCGGCGGGTACGATGGCGCCCTGATGCTCCGCTCCCTCCCCCTCCTCGCCCTGCTCGCCGCCTTTTCTTTCGCCTGCGACGACCCCGAGCCCACCACCTCTGCGCCGCCCCTTCCGGACCCCGCGCCGACGCCCGAGCCCGAGCCCGAGCCCGCGAACGACGAGGCCTGCGCGCGGGTGCTCGCCGTGGCCTACGCCGGCACCGCCATGGAGGTGCCCGGCGTCACGCGCAGCGCCGAGGACGCGCGGGCCCGCATCGACGGCTTCCGCGCGCGCGTGCAGGGCGGCGAGGACATGGGCGCCCTGGCCCGCGCCGAGTCCGACAGCCGTCAGACGGCCGCCCGCGACGGCCTCATCGGGACCTATGTGCGAGGCGAGTTCCCGGAGATTTTCGGCATGGTCGAGGCGCCGATCTTCGGCGTCGGCGTCGGCGAGGTGACCGAGGTCCTCGAGGCCCCCTTCGGCTACGTCTTCGCCGAGCGCTGCGCGGTCGAGAAGGTCCACGTGCGTCACATCCTGATCCGCTACGCGGGGGCGCCCGGCGCGAGCGCCGAGACCGGCGGCATGACCCGGAGCAAGGACGAGGCGCGCGAGCTCGCCGAGCGCATTCGCGCCCGCGTCATCGACGACGAGGGCACCTTCGAGGACCTCGCCGCGGAGTTCGGCGAGGACGGGTCGAAGGACCGGGGCGGGGACCTCGGCCCGCGGGGCCGCGGCCTCTTCGAGCCTCCCTTCGAGGCGGCGGCCTTCGCGCTCCAGCCTGGTGAGGTGGCCCCGGTGACCGAGACGCGCTTCGGTTTCCACGTGATCCGGCGCGAGCCCGAGGGTTGAGCGTCCACCGGCTTCCCGACGGCCGCGACCTCACGTACGACCTCGTCGGCGCGTCGGGCAAGCCGCTCTTCTGGCTTCATGGCTCCCCGAGCGGCCGCGGGGAGGCTCACGTTCACCGTGCGGCCGCGGAGCGACTCGGCTGGGCGCTCTGCGCCGTCGATCGGCCGGGAATGGGGGGCTCAACGCGCGCGGATGTGCCGGGGCTCGCTGCCTTTGCAGGGGACCTCGCGCACCTCGCCGATGCGCTCGGATGGCAGCGCTTCGTCGTCGCGGGAGCGAGCGGCGGCGGACCCTATGCGCTGGCGGTCGCGGCGCGCCTTCCCGCCCGCGTTCGCCACGCCGTGCTGTTGGCCGGCGCGGGGCAGATGGAGGAGGCGCGGGACGCCGCCGGCTGGGTGGACCGCATGACCTCGGTGCTCCTGGAGCGCGCTCCGGGGCTGATCGCAGCGTGGCTCCACACCGTACGCGCGATGGCCTGGGTCGGCGCGGGGCTCCCGGGTCGGCTCGGCGCGCTCGCGCGCGTGCCCCGGGATGCCCTCCGGCCCGGCGTGGCCGGCGCCCTCGACGACCTTCGCGTGCTCCATCGTCCCTGGGACGTCGACCTCGGCACCATCGCCGTGCCCGTCACCCTCGTGCAGGGGACCCGCGATGCCTTCGTGCCGCTTCGCCATGCCGAGCGCCTCGCCGCCGCGATCCCTCGAAGCAAGCTGGTGCGTCGGCCCGGCGAGGGGCACCTGAGGGTGTGCTTCGACCTCGAGGGCGCCCTCGCGGCGGCGGGGCTCCAGCGCGCGGAAGCGCGGTCGGCTATGGTCCAGCCGCCATGAGCGACCTCTCTCCCGCCACGCTCGCGACGGCCGCGGACGTCGAGGCCTTCGCCGCGCGGCTCTACGGTGGCTCCTGCCCCCCGCCGATCCCCGGCGTCAGCCACGTGACCTCTTGCTGGCGGCGCCCCGGCGCGCTTCCGACGTCGCCGCTCGTGACGCTGAGGATCAACGAGCACACGCCGAAGAGCGCCGAGGACTTCTTCGTCCTGAACTTCTCGCGTTCCCGGGCGGACGCGATCCTCGTCAGCGGGAAGCTGCTCCGCGAGGAGCCCGAGACGACCTTCGGCCTCCAGGGGCCCGCGGCGCCGGCCCTCGCCGCGTACCGGAACGAGGGCGCGCTTCGCTACGATCCGCCGCTCCTGGTCGTGCTCACCTCGGGCAAGGGCTTCGACCCCAAGCACGTCGCTTTCGCGGACGGTCCCGGGGCGCCCCGGCCACTCGTGCTGACCAGCCCCGAAGCCGCGGAAGAGCTGGCGCCGAAGCTCGCCGGGACCCGCATCGACGTCGAGGCCCTCGAGTCCCTCGACACGCGGCGCGCGGTCCGCTGGCTGCGCGAGGCCCGGGGCTGCGCCCGCGTCGCCATCGAGGCCGGGCCGACGGCCAGCCGGCAGCTCTACGATGCGCCGGGCATCGTCGACGAGCTCAGCCTCTCGGTGTTCGAGGAGCCGCGCCTCCCGGGCCCGGCCTTCGGGCCCGAGTTCCTCTCGCCGAAGATGCTCGAGACGCACCTCGGACCCTCGAGCACGCCCGTGGCTGTCGCCGCGGAGAGCGGCCGCTGGACCTTCCGCATGCACCTCCGGGACCGCGGCTGATGCGCCAGGCGCTCCGGCAGCTCCTCGGCCCGCTTCGGGTCGCCGGAGACGTCCCGAGCGCCTCGCTTCCTCCGGGGCCCGCGGAGCCGCCGGTGGTCCAGCTCGGGCGCTTCCTCTTCGACCCGGGAGGCTTCATGCGCGGCGCGGCGGCGAGCCACGGTACACCGCTCACCATGCGCGTCGGCGGGCTCCCGCCGGTGGTGCAGTTCGTCCAGCCGGACGACGTGCGGGAGGTCTTCGCCGGGTCGCCGGACGCGCTTCACGCGGGCAAAGCGAACCGTGTCCTCGAGCCCTTCCTGGGCGAGTGGTCCGTGCTCTTGCTCGATGGCGCCCGGCACCGCTCGCAGCGCAAGCTCCTCCTGCCGCCCTTCCGCGGCGAGCGCATGCGCGCCTACGGCGCGGCGATGATCGACGTGACCCGGCGCGCCATGGAGCGCTGGCCGCGGGCTTCGAGCGGCGGAGCCGTCATCCAGGTGCAACAGGGGACGCAGGACATCACGCTCGACATCATCCTGCGCACGGTCTTCGGCCAGCGGGAGGGCGTGGAGGAGCGCGAGCTCCGCGGGCGTCTGGTGGCCATGCTCTCCATCGCCGACAACCCGCTCTGGGTCGTGCGCGCCCTCCAGCGGGACCTCGGCCCGCGCTCGCCCTGGGGGCGCTTTCTGCGGGCACGTGCGGAGGTGTTTCGTCGCCTCGACGCGGACCTGGCCGAGCGGCGTGCTGCCGGGCGACGGAGCGAGGACATCGTTTCGCTCCTCCTCGACGCGTGGCACGAGGATGGCACGCCGATGAGCGACGCGGAGATCCGCGACGAGCTCCTCACGCTCCTCGTGGCCGGTCACGAGACCACGGCCACCGCGCTGAGCTGGACGCTCCATCGCCTCTCGCGCCACCCGGAGGTGCTGCGCGCCGTGCACGGCGAGCTCGACGCGGTCTACGGCGCCGCCGAGGTCGGTCCGGAGCGCCTCGGCGAGCTCCGATTGCTCGACGCGGTGATCAAGGAGACGCTCCGCGTGCACCCGGTGGTGCCCGGCGTGGGCCGCTTCCTCATGGCGCCGCAGCGCATCGGTGCCTGGGACCTTCCGGCGGGCGTCGTGGCCGGCTGCAGCGTGATCCTCGCGCACGAGAACCCGTCCAGCTGGCCGGAGCCACGCGCCTACCGGCCCGAGCGCTTCCTCGAGGGGCGCCCGCCGGCCTTCGCGTTCTTCCCCTTCGGCGGCGGCGCGCGGCGATGCATCGGCGAGGCCTTCGCCCTCTACGAGATGCGCGCGGTGCTCGCGACGGTGCTTCGGGAGCTCGTGCCCGTCGCGGCGCCGGGCGTTCGGATCCGCCCGGTGCGCCGCAACGTCACGCTCAGCCCGAGCGGAGGCTGCCCGCTCCGCTTCGCGCCGCGCTGAGCGCGCTCAGGTGAAGTTCCACTCGAAGGTCACGGTGTAGCCCGCACGCTGGAGGCGAAGCTCCACGCGCGTCGTCTCCGGCGTGACGAAGGCCTGGTTGCCGAAGCAGATGCTGCCGCCGCCCGTGACGACGTTCACGGGGCCCGGAACGTACTGGGTCTCGTAGATGGGCTCGCGGCGCCATTCGCGGCAGTTGCCGTTCTCGTTCTCGCGCACGCAGCGGCGGCGCTCACCGGTCTGCACGCGGATCGGGTTCAGGCCGTTGTAGGTCTGAGCGACGGGCTGCACGTTCTGGAGCGTCGGGTTCTCCACGCGCAGCTCGCTCGCGGCCGTATCCGTGTCGAGGCTGATCTGGAAGTTCTCGAGCGCCGTCCAGGTCGTGCCCTGGCCGCTGTCGATGTCCGACAGGCGGACGGCGAAGCACATGGTCGTCGCGTCGAGCTGGGTGATCTGCCCCGTGTCGCTGAGCGTGCCCTGGGGCAGGCCGCGCTGGCGCTCCGTGCTGAAGTAGGTGATCGGGATCTCGTTCACCGTGAGCCCCGCCGTCATCGGGTGCGGGATGGTCGTCGAGACCGTGCGCGTGCAGGCCGTCGAGGCGCCGGCAGCGGCCACCAGGCCGGCCAGGCCGAGAAGCGGCCCGAGGACGCGAAGTCGGTTCGAAACGGTGCGTTGCGGGGTCGTCTGTTGCGGCATCGTCACTCCCTCTCTCGGGCGACCCATACCACGGACGGCCGCGGTACGGATGGCGGGTGGGACGCACGTCCGACCGGCCCATTCATGCTCAGCGGCCGAAGGCGAGGGCCAGGGCGGCGAGGAGCACGAGGGCGACGCCCACGAGCACCGGCCAGGGGCGTGCGGCAGGTGTCGGCTCAAGGGTGCTCTCGGGCGGGCTCGCGGGGGGTGCGGGCGGGGTCTCGGGCTCCGTGGGGCGGACGCCCAGGTCGAGCTCCGGGCGCGGCCGGGGGCCCGTGATCTCCACGTCGTCCCACTCCTCGGGCGGCGCCACGCTCGAATGTCGCCGGTGGACGGCCTGCGCCGGCGGTGCGCTGGGTGCGCTGGCGACCCGGCCGGCAACGGGATCCGGATCGGTCGCGCGCCCGGGGGGCTCCGAGGGCGTCGGCGGCGCGTCCAGCGCGCGCTCGCCCGAGCCCGTCAATCCCGCGAGCACGGCGTCGAGCGCCGCGATCTGGGCCCGCGGGTTCTCGGTGAGGTTCGTGCGCCCGCTGCTCCCCTCCTCCCAGGCGGGGCCCCGGTCCGCCGCCGCGGCGCGGAGCGCGGCGCGCATGGCGGCGGCGCTCTCGAAGCGCTCGGCCCTCTCGAAGGCGAGGGCCCGGTCGACCACCGCCGCGAGGGCCTCCGGAAGCTCGCCTCGCGCGACGAGCGAGGCCGCGGGCGTCGTAGCGACCTTGATCACGAGCTCCAGGGGCGTCGCGCCCTCGTGCACCTGCTCGCCGGTCAGCGACGCATGGAGCAGCGCGCCGACGGCGTAGAGGTCCGTGCGCGCGTCGACCTCGTCCCAGGCGCCGCGCGCTTGCTCGGGCGACATGAACGCCGGCGTGCCGAGGAGCATGCCGTTTTGCGTGTCCCCGACGCCGCCTCCGAGCTCCTTCAGGCGCGCGATGCCGTAATCGAGGAGCTTCACGCCCCCCTCCCACGGCAGAAACACGTTGGCTGGCTTGAGGTCCCGGTGCAGGACACCGCGCGCGTGGGCCACCTCGAGGACCTCGAGGAGCGTGTCGACGATCGGGACGACGTAGGAGGGCGCGAGGCGCCCGTCGCGTTGGATCCGCTCTTCGAGGGTCTCGCCCTGGAGGAGCTCCATCACGAGGAAGACCGTGCTCTCGTCGTCGGTCGTGTCGTCGTCGAGGACCTGGACGGCCGCGGGGTGGTCGAGGGTGTTTGCGGCGTAGCCCTCGCGGAGGAAACGCTGGCGCACCTCCGGGAGGTCGATCATGCGCGGGTCGAGCACCTTGATGGCGACGCGATGTCCGTTGCGGTGCGTCGCCTCGTAGACCGCCGACATGCCGCCGCGGCCGAGGAGCGCGTCGAGGGACCACTTCCCGCGGAGCGTCGTCCCCACGAGCGTCTCCGCCCAGCGGGGGGTCACGTCGCTGAGCCGCGGACCGGAAGACTCGCTCCCGGAGGGCCCTTCGCCCGGCGTCGCCTCTTTCCCCACCCGTTCCTACTCGCCCGGGATCGTAGCGTTTGGCGTGCGAAACGGGAAACGTCGGCTCAGCCTGCGCGCGGAGCCGCGGCGGGGGCATCGCGGCGACCCTCGGGGGTGAAGCTGCGCGCCCAATGGCGGACGTCGTCGGCCAGGCGCTCCCAGCCGGGCTCGCTCGGGAGCCAATGCCCGCGTCCGGCGAGCTGGGTGAAGGTCGCCTTGGGCCCCGCGCGCCGGGCCGTCGCCTTCGCCGCCCCGATGGGAGCGAAGCGGTCCTCGGTCCCGTGGATGAAGAGGGAAGGCCTCGGCAGCCCGCCGGGCGCCATGGCCGCGGGCGTCGCGCGCCCGTCGAGGGGCCAGAGCGCGACCTGCCGAAGGGCCCGCCCGGACTCGTAGGTCAGGCCGTCGAGGACGCGCTCGCCGTCCTTGGCGGGGAGGCGATGCGTGAGCGCCCAGGCCGCCGCGCGGCGCCGGAGGCGCACGGGGCGTCGCCACCAGTTCGGCGTGCTGAGGATCGAGCGGGCGACGCGGAGCGTGCGCGGCCGCACGCCCACGATCCCTGCGACGGGCACGGTCCCGAGGTGCACGCTCGCGAAGCCCACGCCCTCCGCGGCGAGGCGGGCCGCGAGGAGGCCGCCCATGGCGTGACCGACGAGGAGCGGGGGCGCGGGCAGCTGGCGTGCTTCCTCGCGCAGGAAGTCCACGTAATCGCCGAGGCCGAGCGCGCCGAGCGCCGAGGGCGCGCCCGCCGTCGGGTCCGGGTGGTGGTGCGGCAGGGTGGGGGCCCGCACCGGGTGTCCCTGGGCCTCGAAGCGGCCGGCCATGCGCTCCCAGGCGGCGCCCGTGGACCACATGCCGTGCACGAAGAGGACCGGGAAGGCCATGGGGCCGACCCTAGTACACGCGAGCGCGCTGGCGAGCGCGCCCCTTGCGCGCGGCCCCGAGCTTTGGATCGATGGGTGGATGGAGGTAGCCGGATCCGCCCGCGCGCCGGGGGCTCGTCCCACCGGGCGCTACAACGCGGCGGCGGACCTCCTCGGTCGGCACCGTGAGCGCGCGGCCAAGCCCGCCTACCTCCTGGGCGACGCGGCGCTGAGCTACGGCGAGCTGGACGAGCGGGCCCGGCGCTTCGCCTCCGCGCTGCTCGCGAGCGGGGTCCTCCCGGAGCAGCGCGTCGCGCTCGTGCTCGACGACGGCTTCGCGTTCCCGGTGGCCTTCCTGGGCTCGATCTTGGCGAGCGCGGTGCCCGTGCCGCTCAACACGATGCTCACTGCGAAGGACCTCACGGAGCTCCTCGTCGACATGCGCGCTTCCGCGGCCGTGGTCGGCGCGGAGCTCATGGCGACGGCCGGCCCCGCGCTCACGGCGGCGGGGGTGCGCCGCTTCGTGGTGGATGGGGCGTGCTCGGCCGGGGTTCCCTTCGACGCCTTCATCGCGGGCGGCAGCCCGAGCGTCGAGCCGGCCCCGACGCGCGCGGACGAGCCCTGCTTCTGGCTCTACTCGAGCGGCTCGACGGGCATCCCGAAGGGCGTGATCCACAGCCACGGGGACCTGCTGCCGACGGCGGAGCTCTACGCGGGGCCGGTGCTCGGCGTCCGCGAGGACGACGTGCTCTTCAGCGCGGCGAAGCTCTTCTTCGCCTACGGCCTCGGCAACGCGCTCACCTTCCCGCTCGCCGTTGGCGCGACGACCGTGCTCCACCGCGGCAAGCCGACGCCGGAGGCCGTGGGGGCGCTACTCACGCGCCATCGCGTCTCGATCTTCTTCGGGGTCCCCACGCTCTACGGGCACCTCCTCGCGGACGCGTCGCTCCCGGATGGGGACGCGCTCGCGCTCCGCCATTGCGTGTCGGCCGGCGAGGCGCTCCCGGCGGACCTCGCCCGGCGCTGGGGGGAGCGCACCGGCACGGAGATCCTCGATGGACTCGGCAGCACGGAGCTAACGCACATCTTCCTCTCCAACCGGAGCGGGGACGTTCGACATGGAACGAGCGGTATTCCCGTCCCCGGCTACGAGCTCCGAATCGTCGACGACGAGGGTCACGACGTGGCCGAAGGGGAGCTCGGCGAGCTTCTCGTGAGCGGACCCACGAGTGCTCTCGGCTACTGGAATCGGCGCGCCCGCAGCCAGGCGACCTTCGAGGGCCGATGGACCCGAACGGGTGACAAATATCGCCGTGATGAGCGCGGAAGCTTTGTGTTTTGCGGCCGCAACGACGACATGCTCAAGGTCGGCGGGATCTACGTTTCCCCCTTCGAAATCGAGAGTTGCCTCGTCGCGCACGAGGCGGTGCTCGAGTGCGCCGTGGTCGGTCGCGCGGATGAGGAGGGCCTAATAAAACCGAAGGCCTTCGTCGTATGCGTGGGTGATGCGCCGGACGACTTGCAGACCGAGCTGGTCGCGCACGCGAAAGCGAACCTCGCCTCGTGGAAGTACCCACGATGGGTCGAGGTCCTTGACGCGCTGCCGAAGACGGCTACCGGTAAGGTCCGACGCTTCGCACTGCGTCAGCGCGATCCCGGCGCGACGCGCGATTCCTGAACCCTCAGCCATCCGTTGCTACGCACGATCTTCGTGTCGCCCTTTGCGCGACGCGAACACGTGAGCGCGTAGCCATCGTCGAGGCTCCACGGTGAAAGCCATGCGTGCACTTCTGCGCACCGCCGCACTCCTTCTCCTCACGCTCGCCCTCGTGCGCAGCGCCCCCGGTTCCGCTCAAAGCGCTCAGCGCTTCGTCCCCCTCCAGCTCCTCCAGGCACGGAGCTGCTACGCCGAGGTGGCGACGCACCTCGACGCCTGCGCGGCCATCGTCTTCGTGCACAAGAAGCGCGCCGAGCTTCGCCGCATGCCCGAGCGCACGATGGTGCGGCTCTACTCGCAGCCGATGCGGAGCCGGACGGGCCCGCGGCGCTGGGTGCACCTGCTCCGCGCGGAGGGGCGCGCGCCCGGCGGCTGGCCCTCGCGCTACAGCTGGCGGCAGACGCAGAACCGCTTCCGCCCGGTCTACGAGCACGTCGGCAAGATCATGCGCGGCGAGGTCGAGGACCCCTGCCCGGAGGCGCTGCATTACGGCGGGCCCCAGTGGCTCGACGGCGACGCGCCCACGGGCTTCGAGCTCGACCCGGCCTGCGAGCTCGCGGGCACGGAGCAGCGCTTCTTCCGCCGTTCGCCGCGTCGCGTGCCGCGTCAGCGCCGGCCGGAGCCGGCGACCACGGCGCCGCCGCAGCCCGAGCTCGGCGAGAGCTGAGACCCGGCGCGTTCCGCGCGCTCACCCTTTGCAGGCGACCCGAATCGTGCGAGCACGGGTCGGGTGAAGCCGAAGCATGTTCGCATCCGCGTGCAGCAGTGCCTCGCCCTGGCGGAGGCGTCCAACTGCCCGCGCCGGAAGTTCGGCGCGCTGCTCCTCGACCCGCAGCGCAACGTCATCCTCATGGACGGCTACAACGGCGGTCCGCGCGGCGGCGGCGAGCTTTGCGGTGGCGAGGAGTGCCTCCGCGACACGCTCGGTGTGAAGAGCGGCACGCGCATGGAGGTCGGCTGCCATCACGCCGAGATGAACGTGATCTGCAACGCCGCGGCGAACGGCGTCGCGACGAAGGGCGCGTGGCTCATCGTCACCGGTGAGCCGTGCACGCTCTGCGCGAAGCTCCTCCACCACGCGGGCGTCGCGCGCGTGCTCGTCGTCGAGGGCGGGTACCTCGGCGCGAACGGCGTCGACTACCTCCGCGAGCACGGCGTGGAGGTCGTCGCCCTCGACGGACCGAAGGACCCGCGCCTCGCGGAGGCGACGGGGGAGGGGGCGGAGACCTGAGGCGCGCCTAGCTGATGAAGCACGCCCGCAGGGCGAACTTCGTCAGCTCCCCTGCCCCTGCCCCTGCCCCTGCCCCTGCCCCTGCCCCTG
>JBCDGX010000082.1:0-13042 GCA_038750805.1 Myxococcota bacterium | reverse complement strand
TGCGGGTCTTGAGCGCCTCGGGGACCTCGGGCGCGCCCATGGCCTGGTGGTCGACGAGGTGGAGGTAGGCGAGGTTCAGCTTCCCGAGCTCACGCGCGTAGAGCTCGAAGGCCTCGTCGTGCGTGTCCCAGACGCTCATGTCGTTGAAGACGCCGCGGGGGGAGAGGCGGATGCCGACGCGCTGGGCGCCGATGGCTGCGCTGACGGCCCGGGCCACCTCGAGGGCGAAGCGGGCGCGGTTCTCGTCGCTCCCGCCGTACTCGTCGTCCCGCTGGTTCGTGCCGGCGTTGAGGAACTGGTCGATGAGGTAGCCGTTGGCGCCGTGGAGCTCGACGCCGTCGAAGCCGGCGCGGATGGCGTTCTCCGAGGCCGAGACGAACTCGCCGATGGCGGCCTGGACGTCGTCCTTGGTCATCGCCCGGGGCTCGGGGTGCGGCTGCGGCCCCTCGGCGTCCGTGTACATGTCGCCGGGGCAGGTGATGGCCGAGGGCGCGACCAGCTCGGCACCCTCGGGGAGGTTGTGCGGGTGGCCGACGCGGCCGACGTGCATGAGCTGCGCGAAGATGCGCCCGCCCTTTTCGTGCACGGCGTCGGTCACGAGCTTCCAGCCCTCGACCTGCTCGTCGCTGAAGAGGCCCGGGATGCGCGGGTAGCCGAGGCCGTTGGGCGAGGGCGCCGTTCCCTCGGTGATGAGCAGCCCGCCGCTGGCGCGCTGCGCGTAGTACTCGGCCATCAGCGCGTTCGGGACGTTCCCGAGCGCGCGGCTGCGGGTCATCGGCGCCATGACGATGCGGTTCTGCAGCTCGACGTCGCCGAGCGTGAACTTCGAGAAGAGGTGTTCGTAGGCCACGAGGGATGCTCCTTCTGCCGGCTCTGAGGGCGAGCTCGGGCCGAGCGTTACCTGGCTTCGTGTGAGCGTCAGAAGGCGCCGCGGCACCAGAGTGTTGCGTGCCCGTCGACGGCGCAGGTGTAGTCGCGGCGCACCACGAGGCGGGCCGCGTTTCGGCCGCCAGGGAGCCGGTGGCGTCGTCGAAGTCGGGGATCGCGTCCGAGCGTCGCCGAGGCGCCCCCCGCGACGCCCGCGGTACGGACGCCCGACCTCCGGCCACGTGGTCCCCCGAGGGATCGATCGGGCCGGGCAAGGGTCGGCGATGCGACGCCTGCGGGACCGGTTCGGGCCGAGGTCGGTACCGAATCCTCGTGAACCGCCGGCCAACGTAGGGCAGCAGGGAACCGACTCGGCCGATCCGGGTACCGATTCTCGCCGGCAGGGGGACCGATATCCGCGGACACGGGGACCGGTTCCCCTGGACGCAGCGACGCATTCCTTCCGCGCTTCGCTTCATGGTCCCGGTTCCGGGGACCGATGTCCGCGGAGCGGCGATGGGCGCGCGAGGACCTGGGGTTGGATGGGCCCGGACCGGATCGGCCCGCGCCCAGCAGAAAAATGCACGACCGCGCGCAACTCCTCGCGCGGCGGTCCGAGACGGGGCCACCTCTCGCTCCGAGAGGCCACCCCCAACCTCGACAAGGAGGGCCAAATGGCCCGTCTCACCATCGGCCAGAAGGCCAACCGCGTTCTCAAGTTCCTCCTGGGCATGCGCCATCCGCGCATCAGCGGGGCGATGCGAGAACACGGGTTCGATCAACGCGAGCTCGACGTTGGCTGGGCGCTCCTCCGTGAGCTCACGGCCAACCGCCTCGACCAGCCGCCGCCGAACCGCGACACGCCCAATGCGCTCAAGGACCTCGACGGGTGGGAGAACCGGTGGTTCCCCATCGTTCGGGCATCGCTCGAACGTCACTTCCCGGACGTGGCGGCGCAGGTCTTCGCCAACCTGCGGCAAACGGAGGGCGTGGAGGTCATCGTCAGCGTCGACACGCTCCTCAGCCGCCTGCGCGAGCTCGGCACGCAGGAGGGAGGCGAGGCCGTCCTCGCCCTTCTCGCCGAACGTGGTCTGACGCCGGAGGAGCGCGCCCGGGCGGAGGCACTCGTGGCCACGCTCGGTGCCGTGGGGCAGCCCTCGGGGCTGGCGCGTTCGGACGCGGAGACGCGTGCCGCGGAGGACGCGCTCTGGTCCTGGTACCTGGAGTGGTCGACCGTGGCGCGGGCCGTCGTGAAGGACCGGCGCCTGCTCCGGTCCATGGGCTTCCTTCGCTACCGGCCGGGCAGCGCACAGCTGGTCGAGGTGGAGGAGGTCCTTACCGACGACCCGGACGAGCCGGAACCGGAGGCCGAGGCGCTCCCCGAAGACGACGCGCCGCAGCTGCTCGCCGAATCGAACGGCTGAACCCAGCCGACCCCACGTGCTGAACGGGCCCGAGCAGTCCCTGCTCGGGCCCGTTCGCTCATCTGGTGCGCACGACGTCCGGCAAGCGGTCCCGGCGCGCCGCCAGAGCCCAGACCATGGCTTGTACCTCGCTTTGCGACTGGCCCTCGCGCAACGAGAGCAGCCGAACGAAAGGCTCCTTGGCGACGCCGATGACCGCCATGTCGCCCGAGGGCTCCCGGCGGTCTTGCTGCATGCAGTAGGTCTCGATGAGAAAGGCGCGCTTCTCGCCGGGAGCGAGCTCGACGTCGATGGCCTCGCCGAGCATCAGGTCCTGGACGGCGCCATCGCCGGTGCCGAGGAGCGTGCCTGTGGGGAAGCGGACCTGTTCGGGCGCTTCGCTCTCGTTCGTCACCGTGACGCGCACCCGCTGGTAGCTCTGCACCGTGAAGGAGAGCCCCGAGACGATGCCGTCGTCCGCCGACGCGCCCTCCATCGGTCCCACGAGCGCGAACAGAAGAACGGCGACGAAGAAGGCGCGATGCGGCATGGTGGACTCCTCGGTACAAGGGTAGCTCATGAACTCCGGACCGGACACGCTCGGCAGCGACACTGGAGTCCCGTGACGTCGCCTCCCTCCGCGATCCGAGACGGCTCGGGCCCGACCACGGCACGTCGGAGCTCTCGGGGCGCAGTCGCCAGTCTGCTCGTCGTGGCGGCGTGCGCTTCGAGCCACGCGCCGCTCCCGGGGGAGCGCGTCAGCACGCCCGTGGTCGCGAACGTCACGTCGGAAGCCCCGCACGAGCACGACGCGCTTCCGCCTCCGATTCCGCCAGACCCCGAGGGCGACGCGACGCCCGAGGAGCTCCGGCGGCTTCTCGCCCACGCCGGCCCCCTGACGGATCCGCCGGCACTCGTCGCCGGTGAGCTCCGCCTCCCGGCGGATTGGAAGACGCTCCCGCAGAGCCCCGTGCTCATGCGACGGGAACGGGGAAACGAGTACGCGCACGAGCTCGCGGACGGGACACTCATCACGACACTCGGCCCGGGTTCATGGGGAGCGTTCGATGCCTGGACGGGCCGGGCGCTGTGGTCCCGCGAGGTGCCCCATCGCCATGCGTTGCGAACCTATCCCGTCCGCGGGTGCGACGGCGTCGTGGTGCTCGTCAGCGAGGGCTTCGCGATCGAGGGTATCGAAGCGCGCACTGGACGGACGCGCTGGCGCATCCCCCTCACGCCGCATCCCGGGGGGAGCCTCGGCAACGTACGGCCGGGACAGGTACGGCGGCACGGGTGCCGCGTCAGCGTCCAGGTGCGGCACGGAAGACGCACGCTGGGCGGGCTGACGCGCGAGGCCCTCGACATCCTGGGCATCGACACCCGAACCGGGACGACTCGGGTGCTCACCGAATGCCCGTCTGGGTGCATCACGGGCTTCGGGCGGAACGATGAGGGTGTGCTCGTCATCCGAGACGGCGCTCAATATCTCGCGCGCTTCGACGGCACGACGCAGCCCCTCCCGCCAAGTTCGCGCTACGTCGTGGACCACGCTTCCGTCGCCGTGACCTACGACTACCGAGCGCGTGTATGGCGGGGCGTCAGCTATACGGGCCGAACGCTCTGGGAGCGCACCCGCGCCTTCGAGCACGAGACGCTTCGTGTGGGCGACACGCTCGTCTCCCTCGGACCGGACGGCGTCGAAGCGCTGGACATGCTCACGGGCGAGATCCGCTGGGCGCTTCGCCTCGAGCCTCCTCTACGGGAGCTCTACGAGGACGAGCTCTACGCCCGGGCGACGGACGAGGGACGGGTGGTCTTCGCCTGCCGCTGGAGCGCGGCGCGGCCCATCCTGGTGCTCGACGGGGTGAGCGGGCGGGTGGAATCGCTCCGCCTCGGTCCACGCCGGGCGGACCACATCGCGCTCGAGGGTCCCTTGCTCGCGCTCGGGGGCGGCGAGGGCGTGGTCGTGACGCGCGTCGACCGAGAAGCCCCGGCGATTCGCACGCACCTCAGCCTCGCGGAGGACCTCCGGCGGTCCATCGACACGCTTCTCAGCGGCACGCTCGACGGCCGTCTGGAAGAGGGCTTCGAGCATGCCCTCTACCCGCCGAGCGCGGACCATGCCTCCCTGTGGCTCGGTCGCCTCGGGTCTCTCGCCAACGGGGCGCTCGCCGAGGTGATTCGCGGCGACGACGTGGCGCACGCTACGCGGGCGCTCTTCGCGCTGCGCCCGGGGGAAGAGCGAGATCTCGTAGCGGAGACCCTTCGCCGCCATCTCGACGCCCCGCCGACGAGCGAGCTGGGGAGCGTCATCGAAGCCGCCGGGGTCGCGCACGGCTTCCGGCCCCTCGACCCCGCGCTGGCCGAGAGGCTCGCCGACGCGGCGATCGGGTGGCTTCGCGAAGCGCGCCGCCTCTACGGGGGCACGCGTCGCCTTCGTCAGGACTGTCACCAGAACCGGGAGCCCCGCTGCAACGCACTGCGGGGGCTGTTGCTCAACGTGCGCGTGGTGCGGAACCTGCTCGCCCGCACGGCCACGGACCCGGCACCATGGCGGCGCTTGGGCGACGCCATCCGCCGGCCGGCACGGACACGCTGTACGCCGAACGATGCGGAGCGGGCGACGGCCGCGGCGCTTGCGTACCTGTTGGAGCTCGACCTCGACGAGCCCCTGCCCCAGGTCTTTGCCGAGGGCCGCCCCTGCGTGCACGCCGCGACGCTTCGAGGCCACGTCCGTGCGCGGGACGAGCCGCCAACCCGCGAGTTCCCCCAGCTCGTGCTGGAGGCCCGCGAGCCCACCACGGCGGCGGCGGTGGTGGCCTCGGAGTGGCACATCCATGCCCTTCAGTGGGGGGACCCGGCATGGGACACCGCCCCTCTGTTCTGGATCCCCTACCGTCTCGCGGGCGCCCGGACGAAGCTCCTCGTTGCGAAGGTGGGCGACGCATGGCGGGTGGTCGCAGAGGCCGGGACGATCGTGGTGGGCGGCTACTGAGGGTGCGCGTCACGGCCCCCGCATCGAACTCCATGGGCGGCGCCGGGGTGCGACGACTGTGGGCCGCCGCGCTCGCGCTGAGCGCCTCTGCGGCATGCGCCGCGGCGCCGCTCCCGGGGGAGCGCGTCAGCGCGCCGGTCGTCGCAAACGTCACGCCGGAAGCCCCGCACGAGCACGACGCGCTTCCGCCTCCGATTCCGCCAGACCCCGAGGGCGACGCGACTCCCGAGGAGCTCCGGCGGCTCCTCGCGCACGCCGGCCCGCTGACGGATCCGCCGGCACTCGTCGACGGTGAGCTCCGCCTCCCGGCGGATTGGAAGACGCTCCCGCAGAGCCCTGTGCTCATGCGAGCGCCTTTGGGCCCCGGCGCCCTACCGGAGCTGGCGCACGGGACCCTCGTCACCGTGGACGACGCGGGGACCTTCGAGGCCTTCGACGCCGGCACCGGGGAGCCGCTCTGGTCGCGACCGCCGCCGGAGGGCGGGGACGTGGGGGCTCCTCCGAACCGCTACGCCGTTCGAGGCTGCGATGGAATTGTCGTGCTCTTCACCGGGAGCCACGCCATCGAAGGGGTCGACGCGCGCTCCGGGCAAACGCTGTGGCGCGTGCCGGTGACGCCCCAGCCGGCTACGGGTTTCGAGCTCTTCCGTCCCGGGTTGGCCCAGCGGCACGGGTGCCACGTCAGCTACCTCGTGCGACGAGGGACCCAGACGTTGGTCCGGCGGAGCGACCAGTCCCTCGACCTTCGCGCGGTCGACACGCGCTCCGGAACCAGCCGTCTGCTCACGACGTGCCCTTCGGGATGCATCACCAGCGCCGACCGGAACGATGAGGGAGCGCTCGTCGTTCATCGCAACGCGCCGCGACTGGTGCGCTTCCAGGGTACCGAGCAGCCCTTGCCGAGGGATACGCGCTTCGTCGTCGACCACGCCTCCGTCGCCGTCGCCTACGACCTCTCCACCCGCGTTTGGCGCGGCGTCAGTTACGCCGGGCGGCTGCTTTGGGAGCGGAGCCGGACCTTTGGACGCGAGGTGGCGCGTACGGGTGACACCCTCGTGGGGCTCGGTCCGGGCGGCATCGAAGCGCTGGACATGCTCACGGGAGAGGTGCTCTGGGAGGTTCGCCTCGAGCCATCGCTTCGATCGCGCTTCGAGGACTTCGTCCCTGGGAGGGCTGCAGACGCCGGGCGCGTCGTTTTCGCCTCCCACGGCTCCGAAGCACTGCCCCTCCTCGTGCTCGACGGGCTGACGGGCCGAGTGGAGTCCCTCCGTCTCGGGCCCCACTGGGGCTTGGGGACCGTTGCCCTCGAGGGCCCATGGCTCGTCATCCACGGATACGGTCACGCCGCGGTCACGCGCATCGACAGGGAAGCCCCGGCGATTCGAACGCATCTCAGCCGGTCCGAGGACATCCGTCGCTCCCTCGCCGCACTCCGCCACGCGACGCCCGGGGTGGGCGGTCACGAAGACTTCGAGCATGCCCTCCACCCGATGGACCCGGGGCAGGCGACCCGGTGGCTTCGCCGCCTAGGTCCCCCTGCCACGGCCGCACTGGCGGAGGTCGTTCGTGGAGACGACCTGACGCATGCGGCGCGCGCGCTCCTCGCGCTACCTCCCGAGGGCCGCCGCGCTCTCGCGACCGAGGCCCTTCAGCGGTCCCTCGGCGCCCCCGCGGAGGGTGCGCCCCGTGAGCTCCTGGAAGCGGCCGCGCTCGCTCACGGCTTCGCCCCTCTCGACCCGCGGCTGGCCAACGCGCTCGCGGATGAAGCGATCGGGTGGCTACGGGACGCGCGCCGGCGGCATGGTCGCGAGCTCCGCCTTCGCCCGAACTGTTGGCGAAGCGACCCGGAATGCCGGGAGCTCCGCGACACGCTCTCGAAGGTCCGCGTCGTTCGAGACCTGCTGGCCCGAACGGCGACGGACCCGGCCCCTTGGCGTCGCCTTCGCGCCGCGATCCGCCGGCCCCGACGGCCTCGCTGCACCCCAAACGACGCCGACGGAGCCACAGCGGCGGCGCTCGCCTACCTGCTGGAGCTCGGCCTCGAGCATCCATCGCCCGAGGTCGTCTTCGCCGAGGGGCGATCCTGCGTGGGAGCCGCGACGCTCCGGGGACACGTTCGCGCTCGCGACGAGCCCGTCAATCACGAGGCTCCCTGGCTCGTGCTCCATACGCCTGTGGCGACCAGTGCGGACGAGGTCGCGGCGGAGGAGCGAAACCTCGACGCGCTTCGCTGGGACGACGACGCGTGGGATACCGCGCCCCTCGTCTGGGTGCCCTACGGGTTCTGGGTCCTCCGACTCCGCGCGGTCGCGCCGAAGCTCCTCGTGGCTAACGTCGGAGGAGCGTGGCGCGTGGTCGGCGAGGCTGGCGACTTCGAGGCGCTCCCTACGTGTCCAGCTTGCTCGGGACGACCTTGATCTTCTTGAAGCGCTTGATCCGCACCTGGCCCGCGGGGGCGCCGCGCTCCTTGGAGACGTCGGCGGCCTTGCAGTAGTGGACCTCGACACGGGGGGCACCGCGGGCCTTCGAGTACCAGGCGGCGAGCTGGGCGGCCTGCTCGAGGACCTCGCGGGGTGGCTCGCCGTCCGCGTAGCGGATGACGACGTGGCTGCCCGGCGTGCCCCCGCCCACGTGGAGCCAGGTGTCCCGGCCCTTCGCGACCTTCAGGCTGAGGTAGTCGTTGTCGGCGGCGCTCCGCCCGACGAGGACCTCCCAGCCGTCGATCTCGACGGTGCGGTACGGCTTCGGCTGTCCCTTGCCCACGGCGCGGAAGGTAGTGCGCCGCCTGCCGCGCGCCAGGCGTGAGGCGCGCGTCGTCGCCAGGACCCCGGACGCGGCTATGCTCCGGGCGATGAACGCGCCGCGCCTCACCCCGCCGGCCACCAAGCCCGTCCGCTCCGTCGCGCGCGTCACCGCCGACTGGTACGTCGCCGCGGCGTCGAGCGAGCTCGGGCGGCGCCCCAAGGCCGTCACGATCCTCGGCGTGCCCCTGGTGCTCTTCCGCGATGGCCGGGGCCGCGCCGCCGCGCTCCTCGACCGCTGCCCGCACCGCAATGTGCCCCTCAGCCTCGGCAAGGTCCGGCGCGGCGAGCTCCAATGCGCCTACCACGGCTGGCGCTTCGCCGGGGACGGCCGCTGCACCGCCGTGCCCGGCCTGGACACCGAGCGCGACACGCGAAGCGCCGAGGGCCGCTGCGCCCCCGCCTTCCCCTGCCGGGAGCAGGACGGCTACGTGTGGGTCTGGCCGGAGGCGATGGAGACGCCCGGCGCGACGCCGGACCGGAATCCCTTTCCGTTCCCGCACCTGGATGACCCGCGCTACGCCACCGTCCGCGCGGACCTGCCCATGGAAGGCTCGCTGCACGCCACGGCCGAGAACGCCCTCGACGTGCCCCACACGGCCTTCCTCCACGCCGGGCTCTTTCGCAGCGACGCCGGCGCGCGCCGGCCCATCGAGGTCATCGTCCGGCGCTGGCACGACCGCGTCGAAGCCGAGTACGTCGGCGAGCCCCGGCCGAGCGGCCTCTTCGGCCGGCTCCTCGCGCCGAGCGGCGGCGTGGTCGAGCACTGGGACCGCTTCATCCTCCCCTGCATCGCCCAGGTCGAATACCGCATCGGGGAGGACGCCCACGTCGTCGCGACTACGGCGCTCACGCCCGTTCACGACGACCTCACGCACCTCTGGGGCGCCGTCAGCCTGCGCATGAGCTTCCTGCCCGACGGGCGCGTCGCCGAGATCGCCGGAAACCTCCTGAAGCCCCTCGCGCTGCGTATCCTCAAGCAGGACGCGGACATGCTCCGGGAGCAGACGCGCAACGTGCTCCGCTTCGGCGGCGAGCGCTTCACCTCCACGGAGATCGACGTGCTCGGCCCGCACATCCTCCGGCTCCTCCGCCAGGCCGAGCGCGGCCGCGCGGCCGAACGCGCGGAGCCCGAGGAGCAGCGGCTGATCATGAGGGTCGGATGAGCCTCGAGGCGACCGAAGCCGGGAGCCTGCTCCTCGGCAAATACGAGCTCCTCGACATCGCCGGCGCCGGCGGCATGGCCACGGTGTGGCGCGCGCTCTGCCACGGCGAAGCCGGCTTCCAGATGCACGTGGCGGTCAAACGCATGCTGCCCTCGCTCTCCACGAGCGAGGACTTCGCGGCGATGTTCGTCGAGGAGGCGCGGGTGGTCGCGGACCTCCAGCACCCGAACGTCGTCCGCGTGCACGACTTCCAGCGCGACCAGCGCGGCCGCTTCTTCATCGTGATGGAGTGGATCGAGGGCATCGACTTCGGCCGCTGGATCCTCGCCCACACGAAGAAGGGCGTGCCGACGCCCTGGCCCCTCGTCGCCACCGTCGGCCTCGGCGTGCTCCGGGCCCTCGCGGCAGCGCACGGGCGACGCGACGCCGCGGGGCGACCGGCGCCGGTCTTCCACCGCGACGTGACGCCCTCGAACGTGCTCCTCGGGCCCTACGGCGAGGTGAAGCTCGCGGACTTCGGCCTCGCGCGCGCCATGGACCGGGTGACGCTGACCATGCCCGGGGTGGTGAAGGGGAAGCTCGCCTACGTGGCGCCGGAGATGGTCGCCGGGGAGCGCGCGAGCGTGGGCTCGGACCTCTACGGGCTCGGCATCGTGCTCTGGGAGGCGCTCGCCGGGCGCCGGCTCTTCGAGGGGAAGAACGACATCGAGCTCTTCGTGCGCGTCGGCCGCGGCGAGGTGCCGCCCATCACCGGCGAGCGGCAGGACCTCCCCCCGGCGCTCGTCGCGCTCCTCGAGCGCCTCCTCGCGAAGGCGCAGGAGGACCGCTTCCTGGTGGCCGAGGAGGCCGAGGACGCGCTCCGCGGGGTGCTCCGCGACGCCGGCGAGAGGCTCGACCCCACGCGCCTCGGACGCACCGTCGCCGAGGCGCGTCAGTCAGTCTTCTCGAGGGCGTAGAGCGAGGTCGCCGCGCCGTCGCGCGGGAGGAAGACGCCGCCGCCCGCCGCGACGAAGTGTTTCCGGAGCCGCGCCCGATACCAGTCGGCGCCGCGGATGTACACGTCGCCGTCCGTCAGCTCCTGGGAGACGTTCTCGTCCCAATCCTCGCGGGTCAGGACCTCGAGGTAGAGCGCGCCCACGGTGAGCCGCGCGAGGTTCGTCAGCGCCTTCTGCGCCTCCCGGGCCGGGAGGTACTGGAGCACGCCCTGGCACACGACGAGGTCGGCGCCGGGCCCCTCGAAGTCGACGACGCTGCCCTCTGTCCAGCCGTAGGTCGCGCAGAGGTGCGGGCTGACCTCGACGCCGCGGTAGCGCGCCTTGAGCTTCTTCGCGACGGGCATCCACCAGCCGAGCCCGCAGCCGAGGTCGAGCACCGAATCGACCTCGACCTCGAGAAAGCGGAGGTAGGCGCCCACGAACTCCCCGAGGCGCCGCGTCGTGGCCTTGTCGGCGACGCGGGTGCGCGGGTCCTCGTAGAAGCGCCGGTAGTAGGCGGCGTCGAAGCGGTCGGGGGAAGAGCGGGGCATGGGCCTGGAGGAAAGGGTGCGTCAGGTAGTGACATCGACAGTAAGCGCGCGGCGGGACCTTACTGCGAGCACGAAGCTGCACCTCGGGCGTCTTGTCCAGCTCGAGGGCGAAGGAGAACATCGTGCCCAACGACCGACGTAAAGACGCCCTCGAATACCGCATCGAGGCGGCGAACACCGCCTTCCATCGGCCCCACCCCGAGCACCTCGCGAACGGCGATGAGGAGCGGTACCGCAACGAAAGATACGCGATGAGCTTCACCAAGGGGCTCGACCACGACCTAGAGACCGGGCTGCTCAAGGAGGCGACGCACTTCAACGCGTTCCGAAGGGCCATCGACGAGGGTTACGTCGGTGCTTTCAATGCCGGGGTCCCGGTGCCTACGTCCGATACGGATCCCGCGACCGGTCAATTCACGGGCGAAACCCGAGACCGCCGGCTTTGGGAAGCGCCGACGGCGGGTGTCGTGTTCGAGCTAGAGGGCCCGGACCCCCAGGCCGTCACCATGGCGCCGGCGCCGACCCTCGGCTCCCCGGAGCTGGCCTTGGAAATGGCGGAGGTGTACGAGCTCGCGCTGCTCCGTGACGTGCCGCTCTCGGAGTTCGCGGATTCGGCGGCGGAGAAAGCCGTCAGGGAGAAGCGGGGAGCACCGTACGCGACGTCCACGTTACCGGATTTGCAGTTCAAGTCGGATGCGAAGGGCACCCCCGTCGGCGATGCGCTCTTCCGCTTGAGCGAGTTCCGCGAGAAAGTCGGCAAGGGCCCTTTCCTTGACGATCTTCGGCCTCGCTTGAAGAACGCGGTGCACCACCTCGTGACCGCGCAGGAGCTGTTTCGGGGCTCGTCTCCGGGCAACGAGGTAGGACCGTATCTCTCGCAGTTCCTGCTGATCGGGACGTGGGATCAGTCGACGCCGCCCGAGATCATCGACGGGCGTGCCGGCAGCCCGGAAGCCACGCTCAGTGCACGCGGACAGATCACCTACGGCTCCATCCAAATCGACCAGCGGATCCTCGTGGCAGAGCCCAACCGTGACTTCATGCAAACGACCAAGACCTGGTTCGATGTGCAACAGGGCTTCCAACCCACGCTGGAGCGCCAGCTGTACTCGCCGGACGAAGGAGCCGGAGCCACGGAAGGCTTCGCAGCGCGACGCTTCCTCTCCACGCCCCGTGACCTCGCGACGTACGTGCACTTCGATGCGCTGTACGAAGCCTATCTGAACGCCTGCCTCATCCTCTGGCAACAGCAGGCACCGCTCGATCCTGCCTTCGACCAGCTCTCGGGCCACGGTCGTTACCATAGCCTCGCCGGGGGCCTTGCGGGGACCACGCGGAACGCTGGCGGTTTCGCGCTCTTCGGTGGCCCTCACGTCTTGACGCTCGTCACCGAGGTGGCGACGCGGGCGCTGAAAGCCGTCCGCTTCCAGAAGTTCAACAACCACATTCGGCTCCGCCCGGAGACGCTCGCGGGGCGCCTTGCGCTCGCCGACGCCATCAAGAAACCGTTCCCAAACCTGGGTGAGTCCTTCGAGGCCATGAAGCACCTGATGAGCAAGACGGTCGATGCCATCGTCGCGCACAACCGAGGCGGAGACGGGGGCAAGGGGAAGGGGGCTCGCCCCTTCCTGCCCATGGCCTTCGCGGAGGGCTCTCCCATGCATCCGGCCTACGGTGCAGGACACGCGACGGTCGCAGGCGCCTGCGTGACCGTGCTGAAGGCCTTCTTCGACACCGACGCTGTCTTCGTCCGGCCGCAAGGGAAAGGCGAGCCGCGCTTCAAGCGTTACGAGGGGAAGTGCACGATCGCCGGAAAGGAAAGAGAAGCCGACGTTCCGGTCGCTTTCGTCTCGGACTACGCCTACCAGGACGACAACGGGACCCCCCTCGAGGGCCATGGGCTCGTATCCCTCGACTGCGTTCAACCGCTGACGCTCGAGGGGGAACTCAACAAGCTGGCCGCCAACATCTCCATCGGCCGCAACATGGCCGGAGTGCACTACTACTCGGACTACTTCGACAGCGTTCGCATGGGCGAAGAAATCGCCATCGCGATGCTCGAAGAGCAGGCCCTCGGCTACAAGACGGACCCCTTCGTCATGTCCGTGCCAACCTTCGATGGTGGGGTGCGACGCATCGGACGCCGCTGACGCGCTGAGCCAGCGCCCAAGGCGCGGGCTCAGCGGCCGAGGAACTCCGCCAGGAGGGACGCCACCACCTACGGGCGGTCCACCAGGAGGAAGTGGCCGCAGTCCGGGATAGCCGTGAGCTCCGCGTGGGGCAGG
>JBCDGX010000081.1:0-13064 GCA_038750805.1 Myxococcota bacterium | reverse complement strand
GCTCAACATCTACCAGGCAGACCATGACGGGCTCCGCCTGTCATGACGTCTTCTTTCTCGCCTTCCGTCCTCGCCGCGCTGCTCGTCGCGGCTCCCTACCTCATCGCCTGCGGGGATGACGCCGCGGTACCCATCGACGGCGCCGCCCAAGCCTTCGACCTCGGCGCCGCCGACGCCTCCGACCTCGGCGGTCCCGACGCGGGTTTCACGGTGACCACGCCCGGGTTCTTCTTCGCGGCCCTCTTCGACGGCAACCTGGTCGGCGCCGACTACTGGTCGGACGAGCCCGAGATTCTCTCGGCCGGCGTAGGCTTCGCGGACATCGTCGGGCTGCCCTTCGCCACGCTCACCGAAGACAACGTCCGGCAGGCCGGGGGAGCGTGGTCGACGGCCTTCGCTTGCGGGGACGACACGCGCAACACCACCTCCGCCTCGACTCAGGCCAACGTCGCCCTCGCCTACGTCAGCCGGAACCCCTACGTCGGCTTTCGCGACGCTGCGCTCGGCCTCGACGGGCTCCCCGTGGTGTTCAGCTGGCCCATGGACACGCGCACGCTGAGCCTGACCGACTTTCGCCTCACGCTGACCACGGGCGAGGTCGTGACGCCCCAGGCCGTCAGCCCCTTCCCGTGCTTCGAGAACAATGAGCGCAACGTCGCGGTGATCTTCGGCGAGTTCGCAAACCGGCTCCCGAGCAGCGACCCGGACTCGCGTTTCCCGGTGAGGGTCGAGATCGTCGCGGACGACACGCCGCTGACGCTCGTTGGGCCCGAAGGGCGCACCGAGAGCGCCGTCGGTCTCTCCTGGGAGACGAGCACGAGCCTTTATGACGCGGACAACGGTCCGCGGCTGGTCGGCGCCAAGCTCAATCGCGTCGGTGACCGCGTGCTCGGCGAGGGGCTGAGCGTCCCGGCGCCGACGAACGTGGCCATCCCGAACGACGAGCTCCTCCTCTACGACGAGGGTGACTTCCGCCTCCGCATTCTCACGACCGGCGGCTTCTCGCCTGACGGCGTGCGGAGCGTGCTCCCCACGGATTTCGAGACCTTCTTCCGGCTCCACGCCCGGGGCGAAGGCGGCGACGTGATCCTCGACGAGGTGGGCATCGACTACGCGGTGCTCGGCGGAAGCCTTCGCGTCGTGGGCCTGGCCGAGCTCGGGGAGCCGGAAGGCCGCGGGGTGGTCTACGACGGCTGCTACGACGAAGACCTCGACAACTACATCGACATCATCCTCGTCGGCGACGAGGCCGCGGCGCGAAACCTGACGCACGTCGAGATTCCCAGCCTGGCGGGCGGCTACGGCGCCTTCTTCAACCCCGGCGGTCCCGGCACGACACCGTTCGAAGGTGTCGCCTACACGTCGCCGGGCCCGCCCGACCTCGAGCCCGTCATCCTCGCACTCGACGACCCGATGCGCGTCACCCGCATGGCGCCCTGAGGCGCTTTCGACCCACCCAGGTCCGGCCTCCAGCTCGAAAGGGATACCGGTCGTGGGTGGAGCATGGAGCCCCGGGGGTCGCTCAGCAGCCGCAGCAGATATGGCAGGGGTCGGGCTCGGGGCAGTCGATGTTGCGCGGGTCGCCAGGCGCGAAGACGCGTCGCAGGTTGAAAGCCCAGGCCGAACGCGTCGCAGGTGGGACGCTCGACCGACTCCGCCGGCTGCGCCTGGACTCGTTCGGCGAGGTGGCGGCGCAGTACTTCGCGAGCCCGAGTGCTGACCCCGTTTACAGGCCACGTGCCACGTGGCCGCTATCGGGCGCGATACTCTGGTCGCGGCCAGCGGTGCATCGTTCGCGCCGCGTCTCGCTTCCGGCGCTAGCGCGAGACGATCGCCCGCGTGCCCGTCGCCAGGTCCACCACGAAAAGCGCGCCGAGGCTCGCCTCCGCGACGTAGGCCGTTCTCTCGTCCGCGCTGAGCGCGACCGACGCCGGCCTCGGCAGCGCCGGCCCACCGTTCGGCGTGTCGTCGTCCGACAGCACCGACGTTCGCCCGGTGGCCAGGTCCACCGACAGCACCCGGCCGCGGTCGACCATGACCACCGCCCGCTCGTCGGCACGGAGCGCCAACGACTGCGGGGCGGTGAACGGCAGCACGCCATCGACGCGGTTGCCCGCCACGTACCGGCGCCGCCCCGTGGCCAGATTCACCGACCAGAGCCCCGGGGCCACCCCCAAGTCCGCCACCCAGGCGGTCGTCTCGTCCGCCGTGAGCGCGATCGACCGGGGGCCGAAGAACACACTGCCGGCGCCCGGGGTGTCGTCGCCGGACACCACCGTGCGCACCCCCGTCTCGAGGTCCACCGACAGCAGCGCATCGAGGGTCGAGTCCCCCACGTAGGCGGTGGTCTCGTCCGCGGTCAGCGCGACCGAGGTCGGGGTGACGAACCGCGGCCCGCCGCGCGGGGTGTCGCCGTCGGACAGCACCGTGCGCACGCCCGTCGCCAGGTCGACCGAGAGCAGCGCATCGAGGCGCCCGTCGACCACGTAGGCGGTCGATTCGTCCGCGCTCAGTGCCACCGAGTTCGGTTGGCGAAGCGGCGGCCCTCCGCTCGGCGTGTCCTCGCCCGACACCACCCTGCGCGCCCCCGTCGCCAGGTCCACCGCCACCAACGCATCGACGAAGAAGCCCTCGTCCGCCACATAGGCGGTTGTCTCGTCCGCGGTCACGGCCACCGATCGGGGGCCATAGAGCGGCGGCCCGCCGCTCGGAGTGAAGCCGCCGGACACCCCCGTGCGCGCCCCCGTCGCCAGGTCCACGGCGAAGAGCACCTGGATGCCCGCGTCCACCATGAAGCCGGTCGCTTCGTCCGCGCTCACCACCAGCGACCGAACGTCGGACGCCACTCGCCCGCCGTTCGGGAAGCTGTTGCTGGACAGCTCCGTACGCACCCCCGTCGCCAGGTCCACTGAGAGCACGCTCGCGAAGTTCGCGTCCACCACGTAGGCGGCGGTCTCGTCCGCGTTCACCACGAGCGACCGGGCTCTGCCGATGCTCGGGCCGTTGGTGGAGGAGTTCTCCGACACGAGCGTGCGCTCCCCCGTCGCCAAGTCCACCGAGACCACCAAAGCGAAGGCGCGGTTCACCACGTACGCGGTCGTCTCGTCCGCGCTCAGCGCGAGCGCGTGTGGGGAGGACAGCGCCGGCCCATCGGTCGGCGTGCTCGCGTCGGACACCACCGCGCGCTGGCCCGTCGCGAGGTCCACCGACAGCAGCGCGTCGAGGTCCGGGTCCACCACGTAGGCGGTGGTCTCATCCGCGCTCACCACCACCGAGCGGGGCGAAGACCACGCCGGCCCCGCGGAGTCATCGTCCGAGACCACGGCGCGGCCCCCCGTCGTGAGGTCCACCGAGAGCATCGCCACACGGCCCTCGGTCACGTCCAGCACGTAAGCGGTCGTTTCGGCCCCGTTGAGCGCGAGAGACGCGGGGGCCGCAAACGACGGCCCGCTGCTCGGGGCGGCGTTGTCCGACACCACCGCGCGCTCGCCCGTCGCCACGTCCACCGACAGCAGGGCGTCGAGGCCGGAGTCCACCACGTAGAGGCGCGCCTCGTCCGCGCCCAGCACCGCCCACTCCGGGGAGTCGAGCATCGGCTCGTTGTTCACGCGCATCGTCCGGCTGTGGCGGCCGGTGCGCGACACCACGGTCGCCACCAGGTCCATCGACGTCCGCTCCAGGCTCACCTCGGCCCGCCAGACGCTCGGGTCGACCGGGTCCAACGCCGCCGGCGCCCCGTTGACCTCGATCGAGAGCACGTCGGCCGGGCTCACCTCGCCGCCCGCGACATTCGCCAGCACGCCGCGCACCGCGAACCTCGGCTCCCCGCCAAGGAGCGCGCCGGGGGTCGGGAAGGTGAACGCGATGGTCAGCGAAGCCGCGGTCACCTCGAGCGCGACCGTCGCTTCGGCCGCGTCGCCATCGGCGTCCACCACCTGGTAGACGAAGCTGCCCGTTCCCGTGAAGCCCTCCTCCGGGGTGTAGAGGAACGCATCGTCGCTTGCGTCGCTCGGCGTGCCGCCGTCGTCCAGCCGCACCTCGCCGGCGATGGCCACGCGCACGAGCTCCAGCGCCCCGGCGCCATCGGGGCCAAAGCTGTCGTTGACGAGCACCTCGATACGCGCGGACGAGCTCTCGCCGACCACCGCCGCATCGTCGCGGGCGCTCGGCTGCCCGTCGGGCAACTCGTCTTCGCATAGGGTGCCGTCGCCGTTGACGTCGTCCGTACCGTCTGGGCACGCGCCGCACTCCGGCGCGCCGCCGACGTCGCTGCACGCGACGCGCGGGTCGCAGCCGCCGTTGTCCACGGCACACGGTTCGGCGGCCGGACCGCTGTCGACGAGCTCGGGGGGGCCAGCGTCGCCGGCGACGGGCTCGCTCGGCTCGCCGCAGGCGACGAGGGCGAGCGAGAGGACGAAGAACGATGCGGCCGGGGCAACACCTAGATTCGAGACACGCGGAGACCAACTCATGTAGAGCGAGGTAATCCTCGGGCGGCCGCTCGCGACTTAAGGTGGCTTAAACACGCTCGGCGTTTGGGCCCTCGACCCGAACGCACGCGCGCCTTCGCCGAACGCCCGCCATGCAACATGCGGCGCGCTCGCCGGAGTCAGGAGGAGGCGATGAACGCGACCTTCTTCGACGAGGGCATGGTGCCTCTCGCCGAGGCGGCGAAGCACGGGAGACGTTCACGCGCGTGCGCTCAGAACTTCCCGTTGGCGTTCTTCCACTCGGAGGGCGGCGGGACGGCCTCGACGGTGTTCCAGTACTCGACCAGCGCGCCGTCCGCCACGCGGAAGAGGTCGTAGAAAGCCGTGTGCACGCCAGCGCGCTCGCCCTCGCTGACGGCGAGCACGAAGCTCCCCTCGGCCAGCACACGATGGAGGCGGCGGTAGGTGACGCCTTCGAGCGCCGCGCGGAAGGCCGCGCGCCCGTCCGGGAGGGCCGGATCGTGCTGCACGAGGTCCTCCGCCACCACGTCCCAGCCCTCGCCGCCCGCGACGAGCACCTCCTCGACGAAGCGCCGGACCCGCGCCCGGTTCTCCTCCGTGCGCTCGAGCTCCCTCGCCTCCGTGGGGCCGTCGACCATGCTCCGCCCCGCCGGGTTCGGTCCCTTCCGCGGCTGGATGTTGTCCCAATGCTCGACGGCTCGCTCACCCTCGAAGCGAAAGACCTCGAAGCCGATGCGCCGCGTCGCGAAGTCGTACTCCGTGTGCCCGAAGACGTAGTCGCCGTCCGCGAAGATCCGGACGACGTTCACCCGCGGGTTCGTCTTCGCGAGGCGCGCGAAGAGCGCCGCGAGCCCTTCGCTGCCCTCGTGCGTCTGTGGGTTGTGCTGGATGTACTTCGCCTCGTCGACGACGGCGACGGAGGCCGGGTCGCCCGTCTCGAGCCCTTTCAAGAGGCCAACGACGAGTTCCTTACGGCGCGCTCGGAGGGACATCGCGACGAGCAGCCTACATCGCGAGCCACGTCCCCGTCGGCCCGGGCGTTGCCCCGCGTCGCGAGACCGCCTACGGGGTCGCCGTGCGCCTCGCGCCCGACGTCCCCTTCGCCCCGCGGCGCGTGCCCTTCTACTACGGCTGGGTCGTGGTCGCGGCCGCGACGCTCGGGGTGATCTTCAGCATCCCCGGGCAGACCATGGGCGTTAGCGTCTTCACGGACCCGCTGCTCGCGGCGACGGGACTGGGGCGCTCGGCCTTTTCGCTGACCTACCTCATCGGGACCCTCGGGAGCGCAGCGCTCCTCCCGCGCGCGGGCACCCTCATCGACCGCTACGGCGTGCGCCCCGCGGCGATCGTAGCGGCGCTGGCGCTCGGGCTCGTCGTGCTGGCGCTCTCGCGGTCGGACCGCCTGGGTGCGGGGCTCGGCGGCCTGCTCGGCCTCGAGGCGTCGACGGGCGCCTTCGCGGTGTTGGCGGTGCTCTTCGTCGGGCTCCGCTTCAGCGGGCAGGGGGTGCTCACGCTGGTCAGCCGCACCATGCTCGGGCGCTGGTTCGATCGCCGCCGCGGGCGCGCCACGTCGATCATGGGCCTCTTCGTGGCCTTCGGCTTCGCCTACGCGCCGGTGCTCTTCGACGCGTGGATCGGTCGACGCGGATGGCGCGGCGCCTGGGCGGAGATCGGCGTGAGCGTCGCCGTGGCCATGAGCCTCATCGCCTTCGTGTTCTTCCGCGAGGACCCGGAGTCCGCGGGGCTTCGCCTCGACGGCTCGGACGCCCCGAAGGAGGAGGTCGTCGAGCGGGCGATGACGCGCCACGAGGCGCTGCGGACCCGGGCCTTCTGGGTCGTGACCCTCGGCCTCGCGCTCCAGGGCATGGTCATCACGGGCATCACCTTCCACGTGGTGGACCTCGGCGCCGAAGGGGGGCTCACGCAGAGCGAGGCCGTGTCGCTCTTCCCGCCCTTCGCGGTGGTCAGCACGACCACGGGCTTCCTCGCCGGGTGGCTTGCGGACCGCGTGGGCGTGCGGCCGCTCCTGCTGGTGCTCCTCGCGGCGGAGAGCGTCGGCTACGTGGCGAGCGCCCACCTCGGCGAGGCGCTCGGCATGGCGCTCGCGGCGGTGGGCCTCGGCATCGCCGGCGGGCTCTTCAGCGTGCTCATGACCGTCGCGCTGCCGAGCCTCTTCGGGCGCCGGCACCTGGCGGCCATCGGCGGGGCGAGCATGACCGCGGTGGTGGCAGGGAGCGCGCTAGGCCCCCTCGCGCTGGCGCTCAGCCGGGATCTCCTCGGGACCTACGCGCCTGCGCTTTACGGCGCCGCGCTGCTCCCGCTCCTGGTCGCCCTTGGCGCGCTCCGGCCGCTCCACTGAGGCTAGAGCCGCTCGCGACCGCGCCGGAAGGACTGCCAGAGCACGGCCTCGACCACCGGGCGAAGCGCGCCGTCGGCGGGACCGCAGGCGTTGCCGCTCCGGTAGACCCGCGCCTGGAGCTGCCCGCCGGGCGTGCCCTCGGTGAGCATGCCGTCCACCGCCTCGCCGGGGCTCGCCTGGAGCACGAGGTCGCCGCCCTGGACGACGAGGGGGAAGCGCGTCTGCGTGCAACGCGAGGTGACGCTGCACTCGGTCTCGCCGGCCTCGAGGGCGAGCCACTCGGTGCCATCGAGCGGCCCCGGGGCCGGGAGCTCGATGGCGCCGGCCCAGAGCACGAGGGGGCGGGGGCAGGGGGCTCGCAGAAGGTCTCGAGCGACGCGAGCGAGAGGGTCCCGCCCAGGACGCGCATGAGCAGGAAGCGACCGGTCCCGACGTCCCCGGCGATGCGCGCGGCGTCCTCCCCGAGCCCGACGAGCTCGACGACGCAGCGGTAGTCGGCGTCGCGCATGAGCGAGGTGAGCAGCTCGAGGCGAAGCGTGCCGTCCTCGCGCGCCGACGCATCGACGGTCACGACCCGCGGCTCGACGAACGCCTCCGCGAAGCACTCGGCGACCGAGCCCATGACCGGCTCGAAGACGAGCTGGGGCCCGGCCTCCGGGGCGGGCACGCACAGGGGCGCGGCGTCGACGTCCGGCGGGCTGCCGAAGTCCGGCGGAGGCGGCGCGCCTGCGTCCGTGGCGGGGGTGCCCAGATCGACCATGGATCCAGGCCCCGAAGGAGCCTCGGGGGTGCCGTCGACCACGGACGAGAAGCACCCGGCGGTGAGGAGGAACACTGCCAAGCTGTGCCGTCGAGTCATCGAGGGAAGGAGAAGCAAGAAGCGTGGCAAGCCCTCGGCGCGACCGACTCAATCCCAGTGGGTCTCGATGGACTCCGGCAACGGGACCCAGGGCTGCATCCGCTCCTCGTAGACGGAGAAGGTCGGCGCCGGGATGGGCGTGCCCGCGAGGATCCCGACGGCCACCGAGACCGAGTCGGGGAAGCCGTCGAGGGTCCACCACACCGTGGACCCGCAGCCCGGGCAGAAGCGGAAGCACACCTCCCCCTCGCCGCGTCGCGTGAAGGTGGCCACCTCGCCGCGGACGCTGAAGCGCTCCTTCGGCACGCGGACCTGCACCCCGAAGACGCTGCCCGTGCGTCGCTGGCAGGCGCGGCAATGGCACATGGAGGGCGGGGGCAGGGGCCCACGGAGCGTGACGTCGACCTGACCGCAATGGCAGCGGCCGGAGTGGATGGGGCCGTTCATGGGGCGAGCGTACGGCCCGGGTGTGCGCTCGGCGCCGGCGGCGTAACTGAGGCGCGCGCGCTTCCGGGAGAACCTCCAGGCATGCGACCGCTCCTCATGCTCGCCCTGGTGCTCGGCTGCGGTGACTCGAGCCCCTCCGGCGACGCGGGATCTGGCGGAGACGCCGGCCTCCGCATCGACGCGGGGCGGGACGACGCGGGCGCCGACTCCGGGACACCGGACTCCGGGACACCGGACTCCGGGACACCGGACTCCGGGACACCGGACGCCGGTACCGAGGACGCCGGTGGAAGCGACGCCGGCGACGCGCTCGGTACCTGCGACGACGGTATCGCCAACGGCGACGAGAGCGACGTCGACTGCGGCGGCCGCTGTGGGGGCTGCGCCAACGGCGCGGCCTGCACCGCGGGTCCGGACTGCCTCAGCGCGCGCTGCGTCGAGCGCGTCTGCACGTCGCCCGAGGGCACCCACCCGGACATCGTCCGTGTGCTCGAGGTGCCCGGCCGAAACCCCGGCGGGCGCAGCTGGGCGGACAGCTACTCCGTCGGGAGCGAGTGCTACTGCGAGTCGACCTTCGACCACGCCATCGGCCCCATCGAGGTGATGACGCCGCTCGGTCTCCGGACCGTGCGCGAGGTCTGCGACGCCCTCGGCCCCGGCCCGGGCTCCGGCGACCGGCCCCTCTACAACGACATCCAATGCGGCAACGGTCCGCCGAACGACGCCGGCGACGAGGACGATTGCCCCGGCCGCGTGGACATCGGACGCGAGGGCTGCGGTCACGTCGGGCCCCGATGGAACCTCGCCCGCCTCGAGTAGGCCCTACCCATCCCGAACGGTATGCCCTAGCGTGATGCCGTGCTTCGCTTCGTCGCGGCGGCCGCGTTGTGCTCCCTGCTGACGTCGGGCTGCTACCGCTCGCTCGTCGCCTGCGAGGAGGCCGGCTGCGAGGTGGACCTCGGTGCCCGCGTCGACCTCCGCTTCGTCGTCCCGGAGCGGGGCCCCGAGCTGGGCGCGCGTTTCGCCGTCGCCTTCCGCATCGAGGGCGGTGCCACGGGCGAGGCCGAACGCGTCGGCCCGGGCGCCCTCACCTTCGAGGACGTCGAGCTCGGACCGGACCCACGCGCGAGCGTGTCCTTTCGCGCCCTCGACCTCGACTGCACGGCCGTGGACGACGCGACGCGGCGCTGGTGCGGCTACGGCTATTGGAACCGACCCCTCGCGAGCATCGGACGCATCGAAGAGGCCGGCGCCGTGACGACGGTCGTCGTGGCCCCCCCGCTCCTCCCGGACGAGGTGCGGGTGCCCCCGCGTCCCGAGCGGCGGCGCCTCGAGATCGTCGTGGAGAACCGGGAGCTCGTGAGCACAGAGTCTCCCCAGGTGACGGTGGTCGTCGAAGGCATGAGCGAACCCTTCATCCGAAGCGCCGACTCCCTCGAGCTCGGCCTCTTCGTCGATGACCCGCGCTGGGTGATGCTGCTCGCCGACGGCGCCTTCGGCGACGACCTCTACGCCTTCCGGTCCCTAGCAGGGCCCGAGGCCCGGGCGGAGCGCGTGGTGATCGACCTTCTCCGGGACGCCGCGGCGGAGAACGTCGAGTCCCCCGCGCTCCGAGGCCCGCTCGGCGACCCGCCGGGAACCGCCGACTGTGACCAGCTCCTCTACGTCGAAGGGCGCGACGGCGCGGCGCAGTACCTGGGTCGCGAGCCGGGCGCGCGCTTGCCCGACGCGGGCTGCCCCCTAGGCTTCGGGTTTCCGCTTCCGGAGTCGCCGGTCGAGCTCTTTTTCTTGGCACGCGCGTTCTGGGAGGACGGGAGCTTCGTCCTTCGCGCCGCGAGCGCGGAGCGATGGAGCCGGCGCGCCACGCTCCCGCCGTTCGAGGCTCCCCTGCCGCCGGGCGAGCCGAGTCCCTTCTTCCCCGACGTGGCCAGCCTCTCCGACGCGCTCGTCGAGGTCCCGGAAGGCGCGGTGCGGCTCGTCCAGGACTACGAGGCCGATGTGCCGCTCACGGCCCCGCCGCCCGTGCCCTTCGGCGGCGTGGCACCGCTGGCGATCGGGGGACGGCTCCGCGTCGAGCACTGGCAGCCGAGCCGCGTGGCGATGCCGACGGATCACGCGCGGACCTGGGTGCGCGTGGACCCCGCCGGCTTCGGGGGCTGAGCGGCGCCCTACTCCACGCGCACGACGTGGAGCAGCACCGTGTCCGTGCCGACGTTCCCATCGGCGTCGGTCGCCGTGAGCGTCACCGTGTGCTCGACGATGCCCTCGCGCGGCGGCCCGCTGAGCCGCACGTCGAGCGCCTCGCCGGTGCCGAGGACGCCGTCGACGTTCGAGCTCCATTCGAGCGACGCCCCGACCAGGTCTCCGTCCTCGGCGTCGCTCGCGACCCCGCGGAGCGGGAAGAAGCCCATGGCGTCCGGCCGCGCCAGGTGCCGCGTACGGATCCGAACGTTCGGCACGCCGGCGCCGCGCACCACCGTGTGCGTGACCGTCGCCTCGGCCATGACGCCCGCGCCGTCCCGGGCGCGGAAGGTGAGCACGTGCGTGCCCTCGGAGAGGTCGGCGACGAAGTCGAGGGGGGAGCCCGGCGGCACGAGCACGCCGTCGAGGCTCGACGACCACTCGGCGCAGGCCTCGTCCTCGGCGACGGCGGCGCAGGCCACGTCGAAGCGCTCGCCGTCGAGGTCCGTGACCTGCGCGCGCAGCACGACGTCCTGGCTGGTGAAGCTCTCCGAGCCGTCCGCCGGCGATACGATCATGAGGACCGGCGCCTCGTTCACGACCTCGACCTCAATGGAGGCGCGACCGACGAGCCCGAACTCGTTCGTCGCCTCGGCCGTGAGCACGTGCGTGCCGAGCATCCGGAGGCTCCCGCGGCACTCGTGGAAGCCGCCCGTGCCCTCGAAGGCGCAGAGCCTGCCCTGGACGTCGGAACGAAGCGTGAGCTCGCCCGTGAAGTCGAAGCCCGCGGCGCCGTCCGCGACGGTGAAGGCGAAGCCCGTGGACCCCCAGCCGACGCGCGCCCCGTCCGCATGAGACGACCAGCCCACGACGGGCCCGGGCCCGCCCTGCAGCGTGCGGACCGCGCGGAAGGCGTCGAGCCAGCGCGTCGCGATGCCGTCGGACCCGCCGCCGCTGCGCCCCGTGCGCTGGAGCAGGTCGAGCGCGTCGTCCCAGCGAAGCTCCGGGTCGACGGCCTTGAGCATGCCGATCACCCCGGCCACGAAGGGCGATGCGCAGCTCGTCCCACCGAAGCGATGGAGCTCGTCCACGCCGACGTCGTCCGCGTCGGCGGTGGGCCCGAGATCGGCGCTGAAGGGCGTGACCGTCGAGAGGATGCTCGTCGGCGCCCAGAGGTCCACGGCGCGCCCATGGTTCCAGACGTTGTCGCCGGAGGCGTCGATGGCGCCCACGCAGAGGACGTTCTCCATCTCGCAGGGCGCCTGCCGGTCGCCGTCGTCCATGTCGTAGTCCATCGTCGCGTTGTCGGGCCCGTTCCCGGCCGAGGTGACGACGATGGCGCCGAGGGCCGTCGCGGTGACGATCTCCTCCTGGAGGTGCGAGCCGGTGACGAGGTCGAGCTCGTCGCAGAGGAACCAGCAGGTCGAGCCGAGGCTGAGGTTGATGGCGGCGGCGTGGCTCAGCGCGGCGGTGCGCACCGCGGCGGCCCAATCGCTCGTCGTCAGCGCCACGTTGATGACCAGCGGCCGCACGTACTCGCCCCCGGTCCCGGCGCCGCCGAAACCGTTCCGCGGCCACGCGGCGGCGACGCCGAGCACCTGCTCCCCATGCCATTGCCGCGACGGGTCCGGGTCCGGGTTGGGCCCGCCCGCGCGCTGATCGTAGTCGACCAGGTCGATCTGGAGCGGCGGCTCGATCGTCGCCGTCGGCCCGTAGTCCGGCGTACCGAGCCCGGTCTCCGGGTCGAGGTCGAAGCCCGCGTCGATGAGAGCGACGCGCGCCGGCTGCCAGGTCCCCTCGGTGAGCCCCACGTAGCGGAGGTACTCGAAGGCCTTCGCGACACCGATGCCGAGGCCGTCGACGGCGGGCGTCGTCGGGTCGTCGTCCGCCGTCATCCACCACTGCGTCGACCAGTCGATGTAGGTCGGCGGGTCGCCGGCGACGTCGACGTGCTCGTTCAGCGGCGCCGCGAGGGTGCCCACGAAGTTCGGCTCGGCCCGGAGCGCCCCCCGCTCGCGGAGGATCGCCGCGAAGGTCCGCATGGTGGCCTCGTCGGAGAAGCGCATCTCGCCCTCGAAGCCCGCCTCCGCGGCGAGCGCCGGAAGATCGAGGAGCCCGGAGGCCTGCGGGTCGATGCGCACGAGGTGCCAGCCCTCCATGGCGCCGGGGACCTCGATGCGCGCGCCCGCGTCGTCCACGGCAAGCGCCGTGTCGTCGCGGAGCACGGTGCCCCCGTAGGCGGCGAGGAAGGCGTCGCGCTCGACGGCGTCCGCGAAGCGGAGCTCGACCTCGTCGGCGACGATCTCGTCCGCGGGCCCGGCGCTGCCGCCGATGGCCCCGACGGGTCGCGGCGCGCCCCCGAGCGACGTGCCGAGCGTCTCCCGGCTGCGCGGAGGGAGGGATCGACGCGAAGGCGAAGCCCCTCCTCGCAGGACTCGCCCACGCCGGCGCCGAGGGCGATCACGTCGCCGGAGGCGAGATGGCCGGCGAGCGCGGCCTCCCCGTCGACGAGCACCACGCGGCGGCCCCCGGAGCCGTCGTCCAGACAGACCTGGGCCACCGTGAGCTCCGTCGGCGTCGCCCCGGACCCGCCACCGCAGGCCGTCACGCACGCGAGCGAGCAGGCGCCGAGCTGAAAGCGCTTTCCCATGACTCCCCTCCCCTCGTCGCGTCCGCCCGCGCGGACACCGGAGAGCCTAAGCGAAGGGCGCGCACACCATCCCCCCGCGGGGCGGCCCAGGGCGCAGCCCCGGCTGCGAAAGTAAGT
>JBCDGX010000080.1:0-13080 GCA_038750805.1 Myxococcota bacterium | reverse complement strand
GCTCCGGAAGAACCCCTCGACGAAGCGAACGTCCGACCCGGCGCGGAGCATCGCTCCATCGAGGAAGGCATCGCTCCAGCCCAGCGAGACGTCGCCGTTCGCGAAGAAATAAGGGCGGTTCGGAATTCGGTCTCCATCGAAGGTGCCGAGGAGCCCCTCGGGCGAGACGTTTCGTACGTCCTGATAGGTGACGTTTCCTCCCGCGACGACCCACTCTCCCGGGGACGTCCAACGCAGGGCGCTCTCTACGCCTCGAATGCGCGCGGCGAAGACGTTCTCGAATCGAATTCGCTCTGGGTTTCCGCTGAGAAGGACGATGAGATCCTCGGCGCGGCGAAAGAAGAAATGCGCCTCCGCCTTGAAGCGCCCCGCGTCTCCGTCGCGGTCCATCTGCACGCCGAGGTTCAGGTTGTGGCTCCGCTCCGGGTCGAGCTCGAGGCTCGAGCGGATGAGCTGTCCGTTACCGAAGACCTCGACGGGATCCGGAAGTCTCACGGCCCACTCATACGACGCCTTGGCCCACAGCCAGTCGCCGGCGAGCTGCACCCGAAGACCGTTGCCGACACCTGCGAACTGCTCCCGGCGACGCAGGTCCGTGAAGTTGCCGCCGAAGAGCGGCTCCTCGGTCGCCAGGTTCCAGAGGTAGTGCTTGACGAAGGCGCGATTCTCAAAGCGCCCTTCGGCGAAGGACGCGCCGTAGCTCAGCCCCGAGACCAGTGTGGCGAGGTCCTGTCGCACCGTGAGCGGATCGCGGCCGTCCTCCCCACCGAAGAGGCGGTTGTCCCCGTCGAGCGCCGAGAAGCGAGCGGTGAGCCCGAGCGCGAGCTCGTGGTCGTCGGTGATCGCCCAGGTCGTGGTGGCACGGCCGAAGGCCGTCAGGTCATCGAGGCTCTGGAGGACGGGCTCGCGCTGGATCTCGCCGCCGACGGCGCGGGTGGTGATGACCTCGCCGAACCAGGTCACGACGTCGCGCCCGCGATCGTCCAGCAGATTTCGGCCCCAGGCGAGGCCTGTCACCGCGTCGAAGCGAAGCGCGCCGCGCTCCAGCTGATAGCGGAGCGTCCCCCCGTAGGACCGACTCTCGAGGGTCACCGCGCCGTAGGGGATGGTCATCACGATGTTGTGCTGCAGGTCGCGGTTGTCGCCGGCCGCGAAGACGCTCAGCTGCAGACGGTCGGCCCACCGCCGGTCGACGACGCCCACGTCGACGGCGGCGTTGTACCCCTGAAAGTCGTCATGGAAGCGCCGAATGGTCGCGTCGCGCTCGGCGCCGGTCTCGTCGAAGACGCGGACGTCGGTCGGGTAGCTGTTGTCGGTGCGGTCGAAGAACCCCCGAAACCCGACGATGAGCCCCGTCTCGGGATCGTGGTAGCGCGCCACGCCCGCCAGGCGATGCGTGTTGAACGAGCCCGCCTGGTAGCTGAGGCGACCGAAGGTGCGCCGCTCGGCGTCCGAGGTGCGCAGATGGACGACCCCTCCGAGCGCGTCGGCGCCGAGCTCGATGGGGACCACGCCCCTGTAGACCTCGACGGCGTCGATGATCCCGACAGGGACGTTGGCGACCGCGTCGATGCCCGCGAGCTCGAGCGGGACCCCGTCGAGGAAGAAGCGCACCTGGTCGTCGGTCAAGCCGCCGAGCGAGAAGCGCGACCGCGAACCGAGTCCGCCCGCGCGCTGAAGCGCGATCCCCTGCTGGCGCGCCAGCACGTCGCCGAGGTCGCGGGCGCGCGTTCGCTGCGCGGCGATGTCCACCACGTCGACGGCCTCTGCGCTTCGCTCCAGTACGCCTTCGCGATCGCGGAGAACCCGCGCGGAAGCGCTGAGCCCAGCGTCGGGCGCCTCGTCCGACGTGCCCTCGGCCGGTGCATCGTCGGGCCCCCCCTCGGCCTCCGCGTCGCCTCCGGGTTCGTGGCTCGCGCCGCCGGTCTCCGTCGAGGCGCCTTCCGGCACCTCCGCCACGGCGGGGGCGCGGCGCGGCCGCAGGACCCAGCGGTAGAGCACCCGCGAGGGGATCGGCACCTCGCCCCGGAGGGCGGGCCGAAAGCGCGAGCGGACGAGCGCGTCTCGCGCGAGCGCGTCCACGCGCGCTCCGGCGCTTTCGACGACCTCGGCGGACGAGACGCTTCCGTCGGCTTCGATCTGGATCCGCAGCACCACGGCCACGGGATCCCGAAGGTCGCTGGGGACCTCCACCTCAGCCTCCTCCACGAGCTCCGGCGGCCGGAGCGGAGGCGCCTGGGCGCCCGCGGCCCCGGGAGTCCCGAAGGCCGCGAGCGCGACGGCGAGGGAGAGGCGACGCATCGAGGTCGATCGCTCAGCGGACGCGGGTCACGGAGTAAGCGAAGCCCGGTACGGTGATGCCTTCCGACCAGTCTGCGGGGTCGCTCACGTCGAAGAGCGTCGTGGAGCCGAAGCCCTCGGGGTTGGTCAGCGCCAGCGGCGTCATCACGTCGGTTCCGTCCACGTCGATCAGCACCTGGCCGCCGGAGATCTGATCGGCCGTGGCTGGTACGTCCGCTTGCAGCATGAAGGTCGCCGCCTCGTTGCCGGGCTCGAAGGCGAAGACCTCCCACACGGGCTCGGAGCGAAGCGTGAACCAGTTCTCGGCATCGAACTCGTCCGGGCTTCGCGGCCAGACCGTCGCGTACACGAGGTTTCCGGTGGCCGGGACGACGCTTCCGATCGGCCGGCCCTCCGGCGTCAGCGAGAGCTTGTCGAGGTAGTACTCCGAGTCGAAGCCGTCGGCGCCCGCCAGCACGCGAATCATGCAGCCCGGGAAGGCCGGATCGCCCGCGGCTTCGCCGACGAACTGCGACGATTGCCCGGGGTGCGAGATGAAGTAGGCCGCCCCGTCTCCGTCCGTGACCGAGAGCGTCGGGCGCCCGCAGCGCGTGTCCTCGTCGTACGTGACCGCGAAGGTCTCCGGCTCGATGATGGCGAGGCGCATCAGCGGGGCGCAGGTGAAGTCCGGCGAGGGCCGGCAGTAGCCGACGGGTACGAGGAGACGCCCGGCGTCGTCGATGCGCGAGTCCGTGAATCGCGTCAGCAGTCCCTCGGGCGGCGCGATCCCCTCGGTCAGGTCGACGGAGTCGACGATGCGCATGGTCTGCGGGTTCCAGATCAGCACCGAGAGCGCATCGGGAACGACGAGGTAGGCACGCTCGGGCGAGATGAAGTGCGCGAAGCGCAGCATGAAGTTGCCGCTCGTTGCGCCGAGCGACCCGTAGTTGAGCCGGTCGAACTCGACGAGGTCGCCCTCGTCGGTGACGTCGTAGCGAATGATGACGGTCTCGTCGCCGAGGGCGACGTAGAAGCTGCCGTCGTACTCCGTGGGCGCGGTGACGCCGAGGAAGCCCGGGAACTCGAGGGCAGTCGACACATCGAAGGCCTCGCTCCCGTCGAGCGTGGACACGGTCCCGATGAGCGAGTTGAAGGTATCCGGGGTCTGTTGGGTGAAGTGAATGGCATACACGGGCGGCAGGTCCACGCCCGCATCCGGGTCGGGATTTGTGCCCATATCTGCCGTTCCCGTGTCCGCGGAAGAGCCGGCATCGGTCATGGGGTCGCTCGATGAATCGGGACCGTCGTCGTCACCACAGCCGGCGAAGGAGACGACGGAGAAGAGAAGAGCGAGCGCCACACATCGGCGCTTAGGGGGAGTCATATGCTGCATGACCACCTCCTAACTTCTGTGTCGATATGGACAATCCAAGAAGGGGGACATGACTTGAATTTGGATGTCAATATCGGGTCGTTTAGTGCAATTTGTCACATAATAAATAATTTTGAGCACGACGCACCGAGCCCGTTGCGCCCTGAACGATGTTCAGCGCGGTGTGCCGCCGTGAAGCCCCCCTGCGTCGGGCGACCGCTGGGCGCTCCATGGCGCGCGGTCGGAGCCCGAAGGGCTGGGGGCGATGTCGAGGAGAGCCGGTCGGCCCAGCGTCGCTCGGCGACGATGGACGCTAATTGAACCGACCTTCGATAGGCTGGCGTGCGCACCGGAACATCGCAAGTCCGCCGATGGGGATTCGCCGCTCAGCGCCCCACGGCGCCGAGCGTCCGCAAGGACTCCAGGAAGCGCGTGTCCAGCTCCGAGTCCTCGGGGTCCCAGCCGAAGACCTCACAGACGCGGTCCCGGTTGTCGAGCCAGTCGTAGACGGCGCCCCGGAAGATCCACACCAGGTGTTCGGCCGGGACGTCGTTCCGGAGAGCGCCGCGCTCCTGGGCCTGGCGCACGAGGCCGGCCACGCGCTGGAGCGTCTCGGCCTCCCCCGAGAACGTCGCGTCCCCGAGGAGAAGCGCCCAAAGGCCGATGCGCCGGGTCGTGCGCGAGGCATGAGCGTGCTCGAAGAACGCGCTCATCAGGCCCAGCACCAAGTCTTCGTCGCGGGCGTGCCGACCAATCGCTTGCGTGAGGCGCACGCTGGCGCGCCGCACCACCTCTTCCTTCACGGCCTCCCAGAGCGCCTGCTTGGAGCCGAAGTGGTAGCTGATCAGCGGCTGGGAGAGCCCAGCGCGCCGCGCCACGGAGCGCAACGATCCAGCCTCGAAGCCGCGCTCCGCGAATTCCTCGACGGCCGCCGCGAGCGCGCGGGTGCGCACTCCTTCCGGATCGCGTCGGCGCACTCCCTCCCCCACACCCACGATGTAGCACGAGGATCCTAGAGCTCGGACACGACCACCGGGGCTCCGAGAAGCGCCGCATCGACGATCGGAACCTCGAGCTCGACGTCGCGAAGCACCGCGGGCTCCGAGGGAGCCGAGCCCACGTCGCTGTAGAGGAAGCTCTCGCCCTCCAGCACGAAGAGCAGCTCGTCGCCGGGCTCGAGGCGCGTCACGACCGAGCCGAGCTCGATGTCGAGCGCGCCGCCGAAGGGACCGGTCTGCGCGCCGAGGACTTGGTCGTGCGCCACGTAGCGTCGCTCGCCCGAGCGCACGACCAGCGTGCCGAGAAAGAGCACGTCGAGGTCCCCGGCCGTCGTCGCCCGAAGTCGGGTCGTGCCCGCGACGAGCGTGGTCTCCGTCGCCTCCACGAGCGGCACCTCCAGCGCACCCTCGCCCTCGGGGATCCTGAGGTCGCCCAGCGCGAACACGCGCGGGCTCTCCGTCAGCGGCCAGCTCTCCCCGACGACGCATCCCTCTTGCTCGGCGGGCAGCACCACGTGCGGCACGCGGCGCATGCGCGCCAGCGCATCCGCATCGCCCTTGAGGAAGGCGTCGAAGAACAGGAAGACCAGCTCGCCGTCGAGGAAGCGCCCGATGCCGCCTGCCGCGAAGCCCGGCGTGAAGAGGCTCGCGCATTGGTTCACGCGCTCGCGGTCGGGCGCACCGACGCCGAAGCCTCGGTCGTCGGTGGGATCGAAGAAGGGTGCGTTCATGCCGATGAGCCAGACGTCCTCGGGCCGGGTTCCGAGGGCGCGCCGCGTGCGGAGCGCGGCCCGAAGACCGTTCGTCACCTGGTCCGGGAGCGGCTGTACGAAGAGCGTCGGCACCTCCACGCGACCGGCCAGCGGCGCGAGATCCGACGTCCGCCAGACGTCGCGGAGGGGCTCGGGGATGACGAAATCGTCGCCTGCGGCGTCGATCAGCGGGAGCAGCTCGGGCTCGAAGCGCACCCCGAAGCTGACGGAGAAGTCGAGGAAGAGCGTGGCCGTGAAGGCCCGGATGGCCTCGTTCGGCGCGAATACGTCGTCCAGGACGCTCGCGAAGTGAACGTAGGGGAGCAGCGCGTCGATGCGCGCGTCGCGCGCCGCGAGAAGCACGCCGAGATGCCCGCCGGCCCCGTTCCCGAAGGTGCCGACGACGAGATCGCGCGGGAGGCCGCTCGCCGGGTCCCGCGCCACCCAGGGAGCTTCGGCGTGGACCCAGTCCAGCACGAGGGCGGCATCGGCGTCTTCGATGCCCGGCCGGGGCGCGCCGGAGGTGAACCCGCCGCTCTCCCCGAGGATCCCGCGCTGGTCGAGGGAGAGGAAGGCGTAGCCGCGCTCGAGGTACGGCGCCGCGTCGATCAGCCGGTCCGTGCCTCGTTCCGGGTAGCCGTGATTCCACAGGAGGAGCGGCGCGGGCTGCGCCGCGCACACGCCGGCCGGTCGGAAGAGCCGGAACACGAGCTCCACGCCGTCGGTCGCCTCGATCGCGACCGTTTCCACGGTCGCCTCGCTCGGCGCGTCGGGGCACGCGGGGCCGGCGTCGGGTGAGCCGGCGTCGGGCGAGCCGGCGTCGAGTGCGCCCCGGGGGTCGCTAGCGTCCCCGCAAGCGAGCGTCGCCGCCAGGCAGAAGGCGACGAGGTACAACGAATGACGAGGTGTGGGCACACACTATTTATCGCTTGCAAAATAAGAAAGATGCAAGCAACCCCGGCGGATGACCGCGGCGTCTCCACTGCGAGCGCGCCTTTACCAGCTGGAGCTCGCGCCGCCGCCACCGAAGGAGCCGCCTCCGCCCGAGTAGGAGGAGCTGCTCGACGAGAAGCTGCTCGACGACGAAGTGCTGAACGACGAGCTGCTCGTGTAGCTCGAGCCGCCGCTGCTCGTGTAGCTTGAGCCGCCGCCGGAGCCGGCGAGGGCGGCGAAGAACACGACCAGGAGGAACGGAAAGACGACCCAGAGGACGTCGCCCGGGGTGGTCTTCTGCCGTGGCGGCGGCGGCGTGTACACGGGCTGCGGGACGAAGTCGCGGACCGCGGCTGGGAGCTGCCCGGCCGGCGTGGTGCGCCGGACCAGGTCCATCACCACATGCTCGACGGCGCCGTCCCAATCCCCCGCGCGCAGCCGGCCCTTCGCTCCGTCGAGCGTCCGGCGCGCCACCGCGTCGGGCACGGCGCTCTCGAGGCCGTAGCCGACCTCGATGCGCATGCGCCGGTCGCCGGCCGCGAAGGTGACGAGCATCCCGTCGTCGCTGCCGGCGTCGCCGCCGCCCCAGGCCTCCGCCACCCGCAAGGAGAAGTCCTCGATGGGCTCGCCGCCGGTCGAGTCGATGATCAGCACGGCGAGCTGCGCGCCGGTGATGTCGTGGTGCTCCCGGAGCAGCGCGCTCAGCCGCTCCTCCTCGGCGTGCGTCAGGCGCGCGGCGAGGTCGACGATCGGCGCCTCGATGGCGGGGGTCCAGCTCCCCACCTCGCCCGGTGGCGGGGATTGCGCCGCGGCCATCGAGACGACGGGCGCGAGGAGCGCGAGGAGCGCCAGGAGCCTCAAGGCCCCGCCTCGCCGAGCGCGTCGGACATGGGCACCTCGCGCGGGAGGCCCGCCCAGGCCGCGGCCCATTCGCCGACGAGGCCGCGCGCCTCGCCGTTGTAGGTCGCGGCTGCCTCGTCATAGCGCCGCCGCTCGATGCGGACCCGGTTCTCGGCGCCGGCGCGTTCCGCGTCCCGCTCCGCCGCGCGCTCGGGGTCCGGCGTGGCCGCGTGGAGCCGGGCCTCCACGGCTTGCTGGCGCTCCCGGACGTTCACCAGCTGCGCGCGCGACCGCTCCACGGGCACGTGCGCCTCCTCGAGCGTGCCCGCATGCGACGCGACGCGACCCACCATCAGGAGCGCGAGGGCCGCCGCGACCCCGAGGGCTACGCCGAGGCCGCGCCCGAGGCGTCGTCGCCGGGCCGCCTCTTCTTGGTTCGCGGCGGCCTCCGCCGCCCTTCGATCCCTCAGCGCCTCGAGGGCCGGCTCGACGTAGCGCGCCTCGATGCCGACCTCCTCGGCGACCTCGCGCAGGTCCGCCAGGTCCAGCCGCACGGCCTCGCGCTCGCGAAGCTCGGCGGCGAGGCCGATGATGTCGTCGACGTCCTCGAGGTCGATGGTGCGCGACGCCCCCGCGACGTCCACGGTCTTCTTCGCGTCGCTCACGAAGGCCCCACGGCGTCGCCGGTCACGGCGTCCGGGAGCTCGTTGCCCTCCCGGTCCGGGCCCGGTGCGTGCGTGCGGAGCAGCTCCCCGATGCGCGCGACGGCACCTGTGAGCCCCTCGACGGGCGCACCCTTTCCGAAGCCTTCGGCGACCACGCCGGCGACCTCGTCCCAGAAGCCCTCGGCGCCCGCGCCGTGGATCCCCTCGCCCGCGAAGACCGCCACCTTCCGCGACGCGAGCGCCACGTAGAGAAGCACGGCCGTGTCGCCGGCGGTGCCCCGCATGCCCAGCTCCTCGAAGAGCGCTGCCGCCCGGGCGAGCGCGTCGCCCTTGCAGCGCGCCTCGACGTGCACGCGGATCTCGCCGCGATGCCCACGCTCGGCGTCTCGGATGGCGTCGACGACGGCGTCCGCGGCCCGCGGCGAGAGGCGCGCGGCGGTTCGGCGAAAGAGGAGGCCCATGGGCGCGAGCTTAGACGAGGCGCGCGCGCCGCCGCTCAACTCTCGCCGACGAGCTGGTGCGTTCCCACGTAGAGCGCGTGGATCGCTTCGGCGTCCTTGGGCGCATGCGCCACCCAGCGGGCCGCGTCCATCGCCTCTCGGGAGGGAAAGCCGCGCAGCGGATCGCGGCTCAACCAGCCCAGCGCCGTGACCGCGCCTCGGGTGATGGGCGAGTCCGCGAGCACGGCCACGCGGCGCTGGCCCGTGGCCGGCCGCTCGCGGTCCAGGGCGCTCTGCAGGTCGGCGAGCCGGCGGCGCACCCGTGCTCCGGGCTCCGCTTCGAGCATGTGCACGATGGTCCGTGGGTTGGCCCGACCGGTCAGCGCGGTGGACTCTTCGTAGAGCCGGTCGGCCAGCTCGACCGTCCACTTCGGCACACGAAAGACGAGCACGGCCACCTCGGAGCCGAAGGCCATCGCCGCCTGGCCGTCCAGGATGCGGCAAGGGCTGACGCGCGCGCTCGAGGAGGTGCCGGACATCGCGTTCGGCGTCCGAGGATAGATCAGGGGGTGGGTCACGGTCGCGGACTCAGGACACCCGTCCGTCCGCGCCGGGGGCTAGGCGCCTCCCGACGGCACGCCCTAGGTCCTGCTCGTGGCGACACGTAGGAAGGGGCGACGGATGCTCGGGATGGCCATCGGGCTGGTGACGGTGCTCGCGCTCGGCGCGTGGGGCGCCTTCATCGTCAACGTGAAGACCGTCGAGCGTCCAAAGTACGACGTGGTCGAGGCCGATGGGGACCTCGAGCTTCGCGACTACCCGGCGCTCACGGTCGCCGAGGTGACCCGGCGCGGATCCCGCCAGCAGGCGGTGAGCGCCGGCTTCGGCCCGCTGGCCCGCTACATCTTCGCGAAGGCCCGCGGCGGGGACGATCCCATCGCCATGACCGCGCCGGTCACCCAGACCCAGAAGATCGCGATGACCGCGCCGGTCACGCAGCAGGAGACCGCCGAGGGGACCTGGACCGTCCGCTTCATCATGCCCTCGGAGCACACCCTCGAGACGCTCCCGGTGCCCGCGGAGGAGGTGCGCCTCTCCGAGCTCGCGCCGCAGCGCATGGCCGTGATCCAGTTCAGCGGGCGCACCACCGACGAGCGCGTCGCCGCGCACGAGGCCCGGCTTCGGGAGTGGATGGAGGCCCGGGAGCTCGCGGCGACGGGGCCCGCGACCTACGCCTACTACGACGACCCCTGGATGCCCGGACCGCTCCGGCGGAACGAGGTCATGGTCCCCGTCGCGCGCTGAGCGCGTGCCGCGTCGATGGCATCGCGGGCGGCGGGCCGAGCTTGCCGTCCGCAATCGGCGCTGGTAGCTCGATGCGGTGCTCTATCGAGGTCTCGCCGGCGCGGCGCTCGCGCTCACGCTCGCCCATTGCGTCGCCGAGCCCTCGGCGCTCGAGGTCGCCTCGACGTCCCAGGAGGTCATCTTCGGAACCGAGGTCGTGGCCGGCGACTACCCCTGGCTCGTGAACACCGGCGGCTGCACGGGCGCGCTGATCAGCCCGAGCTACGTCCTGACCGCGGCCCATTGCTACGGCTACCGGGAGCGGAACGCGGAGGGCACGCTCGTGGGCATCGAGTTCTCGAGCGGGCCCGTCACGATCGGGCACCCGGACCTCGACGACCCGGAGGCCACGCAGCACGTCGTCGCCGAGGTCCTGCTCCACCCCGAGTACATCCCGCTCACGCGGGACGAGGTCTGGGGCCTCGAGCCCTGGGACATCGCGCTCCTTCGCCTCGAGGAGCCCGTGGTCCTCCAGGACTACCTGCGCCTCCCGACCCGGCAGCCCGAGGAGGGCGAGCTCGTTCGCGTCGCGGGCTGGGGCCTCACCGAGGACGGCCGCGTCCGCCACGCGCGCGAGGCCGTGCTCGAGGTACGGCCGCGGGACTCGTGCTTCGCCGGTGACGCGAAGCGCTTCTGCAGCCGCGGCGGGCCGGATTCGCGCCGCTCGAACGTGGGATCCGGGGACAGCGGCGGCCCGGCCTTCGTCGACGTGGGCGACGGCTACATGAGCCTCGGCATCAACTCCACGAGCAGCGGGCAGACGCTCAACACCTTCGCGTCCCACGCAGCGACCTTCGCCTTCATGGACTGGGTGCTCGAGGTCACCGAGGGGGAGCTCTTCTGCCCCGAGGGCGACCCGGCGAACGGCTGCGCGGCGCTCCTCGACGAGTGCGCGCTGGGCTTCGCGGCGTGCGACGCCAACGCGAGCTGCGAGGACACGGAGCTCGGCTTCGACTGCCTCTGCGCCGAGGGCTTCGCCGGCGACGGCCTGAGCTGCGAGGACGTCGACGAGTGCGCGGAAGGCACCAGCGGCTGCAGCCCGGACGCCTTCTGCACCAACGAGGTCGGGAGCTTCAGCTGCACGTGCGCCCCGGGCTTCCTCGGTGACGGCGTGAGCTGCGAGCCCGACCCGGCGCTGGCCGGGGGATGCCACGCCGGCGCGGGCGCGACGCCCCTCGCGGGCCTGATCCTGTTCGGCCTCTTCGCGGCCCGGCGTCGGCGCGCCTGAGCGCCGGACGCGCCGGTCAGCGCGCCACATGCTCGTAGAGGAACGCGACGACCTCCGGGTCCCGCTCGCGCGCCACGGGGTACGCCGAGTGGCCGGCGCCCTCGAGGGGGAGGAACTCGTAGGTCAGCCCCACGTCCTCAGCCCGCGCCGCGAGTTCTTCCGCTTCCGTGAAGAGCACCGTCGTGTCCTCGGTGCCGTGCACGATCATCAGCGGCGCCTCGCCACTCTCGATGAAGTCGTCCGTGTCCGGACCCGGGAGCGAGCCCCAGTAGTCGATCACCGCGCGGACGTTCGACATCCCGGGGGGCGACCCGGGCATGCCCGCGCTCGACGCGAAGTAACTCAGGAAGAGGGCCGTCGTCGCGCCCGCCGAGGTCCCACCCACGGCGATGCGGTCCGGGTCCACGCCGAGCGCCTCGGCGTTCTCCTCGAAGTAGCGAACGGCCGCCGCGGCGTCCTGCACGGCGTCGGTGATCGCCCCGAAGGGGTCCTCGTTGAAGTCGTTGCGGGAGCGCAGCCGGTAGCTGATCGACGCGGTCACGTAGCCGCGCTGCGCGTAATCGCGCGCCCATTGCACCAGGCCGGGCTCGGTGCGGCTGCCGATGATGAAGCCGCCGCCGTGAATCCACACGATGACCGGGCGGCCCGTCGCATCGTCGCCGTCGGGGGTGAAGAGGTCGAGGAGGAGCGGCGTGGGGGCGTCCTCGCCGAAGGGGACACTCTCGCCGAAGGGGATCCCCTCGGTCACCTCGACCTCGTCGAACACGACGTCGAGGTAGCGCTCGGACGCGGTGATCCCAGCGTCGTCCGCGCCGAGGTCGGACCCCGTGGCGGCGTCGAGGTCCGGCAGGGCCGCGTCGCCGGTGCTGGCGTCGGTGTCCAGCGCGGAGGCGTCGTCGCCGCAGGCGGCCAGGAGGACGGCCAGGCCGAGGCGAAGGAGGGAGGAGGGAACGCGGAGGAGGGGTTGGGGAGGGGTCATCACCCCCACGCTACGGTCACGCTGCGGCGTCCCTGGGCTCTGGCTTGGTTGCGTTTTGTAGAGGCTTGAGGCCTCAGGGGTGCGCGGCCATGGAGCGCGCGATGCGCTCGACGATGGCGTCCAAAGCCGGGGCGAGGTTGCTCTGGCAGATGGACTGCAACGTCGCGTAGGCGCCCTGGGCGGCGAGGCCCTCGGCGGTCTGCACGAGGCGCCGCGGCGCGAAGGCGAGACCCCGGCCCGGCAGGTTGCAGCTCGTCTCGAGGCGGTTCGGATTGTCGTCGTCGACCCGCTCGATCATGAGGGGGTCGCTCAGGATGCCGGCGAAGTCGGGCGCCTCTCCGAAGGGGGTGCCGATGTCGACGGGGACGCCGGCGATGGTCGCGAAGACCAGGCGGCGCGGGTCGCGGCCCGCGGCGAGCCCCTCGACGTAGCGGGAGACCGGGTGGACGGCTTCGGGGTGGTTGAAGCAGCGGAGATTGAGGTCGCCGGGGTAGCGCGTGCTTCCCGGGTTGTAGAGGTCGGGATCGAGAATCGAGCAGTCGTCCTCGTCGGCGAGCACCACGATGGCCAAGGTCGCGCCCGGACGGATGAAGCCGGCGTTGACGTCCCCGTTTCCGAGCGTGCCCTCCTGGAAGCGGAGCGGGGATTCGGGCGGTGTGATGGCCTTCAGCGCTGCATCGAGGTGCTGCTCGAAGTCGCAGCCATCGGTCCCTTCCGCCACACAGGCGACGTCGTTCGCGACGGCCTCAACCTGCTCCAACTGGTTCGGAAGCGACGCGTCGTACACCTGAACGCTCGGGTTCCGCGCTGCGCACCGGCGGGCTATCGACGCGAAGTTGCCCAAGGTCCGGAGGATCCCATCGTCGCCGAAGGCCGAGTTGGCGCACGTCGGTACGATCTGGCCACCGGCACCCATGTCCGAGGTCACCACCCCGATGTGCATGCGCTGCACGGGAGCGAACGCCAGGACCTCGGCATCCGTCTCCCGATCCCTCAGGAGCCCCTCGGTCAGCGCGCGCAAGAGCGCCGGGATCTCGTCGACGAGGGAGGCCTGCTCCTGCTCCATCGGGCCCGAGTTGTCGATCACGAAGAGCAGGTCGAGGTCGCCCGTCGCCGGCAGGTCGAAGACCCCGGCGTCGACGGTCGTGGCGTCCGCCGCGGCGTCTCGGTCGCCCGTCGCGGCGCCGCTGGTGCAGGCCAGAAAGAGCGTTGGAAGGAGCAGGCGTCGCATGGGGTTCGGTGGCGGGGG
>JBCDGX010000079.1:0-13141 GCA_038750805.1 Myxococcota bacterium | reverse complement strand
CTCGTCGGCGCCGGCGCTCGCCACGCCGTCCTGCGGGGGCGCGGCGGGACCCGCCGGCGTGCAAGCCATGGCCATCGCGAAGGGGCCGAGCACGAGGGCGGCGCGTCGGTGGGGTCCGGGCATCGCCCCCTCAGCGTCGCTCGAAACGCGGCGGGTGGCACCTGCCCGAGCTCGCCGGGCGTGCGTGGTAGCGTCCTCCTTGATGTCGACGGCGCTCGCGGACGCCTCCCTCGGGGACCGGAAGACACCGGGGAAAGCGCGCGCGGCGCCTTGAGCTACGACGACGTCGTCCTCGCGGGTCTCGCCTTCGCCGCGCTCAGCGCGCTTGGCTCGGCCTTCGTGCGTTCGCCCTATGGGCGCTTCGCTACGCCGAAGCTCGGTCCCTCCGTGCCCATTCGCGCGGGCTGGCTCGCGATGGAGGCGCCCTTCGTCGCGTTCTACGCCTTCTACGCGGCGGGACCGCGGGCGCTCGAACCGGTCCCGCTCGTCTTCGCAGGCGTGTGGACGCTGCACTACGCGAACCGCGCGCTCTTCTTTCCCCTGGCCATGCGCGCGCGGCCCGAAGGGCGCATGGCGCTCCTCGTGGTCGTGATCGGCATGGGCGTCGTGCTCACGCACGGCTGGCTCTACGCGACCTGGCTGAGCGAGCTCGGCACGCATCTCGACGCGGCCTGGCTCTCGGACCCGCGCTTCGTCCTCGGGCTTCCGCTCTATGTCGCGGGCTTCGGGCTGAACGTGTGGAGCGACGCGATCCTCCGGCGGCTTCGCCGGAGCTCGGCGGGCTACGCCATTCCCCACGGCGGCGCCTTCCGCTGGGTGAGCTGCCCCCACTACCTCGGCGAGCTCCTCGCATGGAGCGGGCTCGCGCTGGCGACCTGGTGTCCCGGCGGCCTCTTCGTGCTCGCCGTTAGCGCCGCGAACCTCGTGCCGCGTGCGCTCGCCATCCACCGCTGGTACCGGGACGAGATGCCCGAGTACCCCAAGGAGCGTCGCGCGCTCGTCCCCTTCGTCCTCTGATCGCGTCAGAAGTTGGGACGAAGCTCGGCGCCCTCCGCGCAGCCGAGCTCGACCCCCGTGGGCCCGTCCCAGGTCGCCGAGATCTTCATCTCGATACGCCGGTTCCGCGCATACGCGGCCTCGTTCCGCCGTGGGTCGAGGGGGCACCATGCCGCATAGCCCGCAGCGCGGAGGCGCTCGGGGGCGATGCCGCGCCGGACGAGGGCCTCCCTCACGGCCCGCGCGCGCTCCAGGGACAGCTCCACGATCGGTTCGTAGCGGGTCCACGAGCGGTGCCCCTCGATGTCGAGGAGCCGGATTTCGGGATGCGCCTCGAGGGCCGCGGCGAGCGCGTCCATGAGGGGGAGGGCGTCCCGATGGAGCTCGTACGTGTCGATCTCGAAGCGAACCTTCGCGTCATGGAAGCGGAGCGCGAAGCCGACGCGGACGACGTTGCCGCGCTCCGGGCAGCCGTCATCGTCGGCGACGCCGTCCCGGCTCTCCGGCAGCGCGGGGCAGGCGTCGGCGTCGTTCGGAACGCCGTCGCCGTCGGCGTCCTGGGCTGTGGGGACGAGGACGGGGCCCGTCGGCCGCGGGGCCTCGGCGTCGCCATCGGGCTGGTTCACGGCCGCCGAAGGGGCCGGCTCGGTCTGCGGGGGCGGAGCCGCGGGCCGGTGGGGGTCGGGCGCCGGTGTCGCCGGGGCGGGCGCACGAACGCTGGAGGCGGTGGCCGCCGCGCACCCCGCCCAGACCAAGGCGAAAAGCCCGACCTCGCACCGCCTCGCCCCAGACCTCCCCACGAGGACAGCGTAGGCGGCGCCGAGCCGCGTGTCGGGCGCGGGAAGAAACCTGACAGTCAACTGTCACGGAGCACCGCCAAGAAGGCTCGTGCGTGGGCACGCAACGCTCGACGACCTGCTCCGTCTAGTTGCGAGCTTCCGGCGGTGCGCCCGTCGTCCTTTCGATCCCCCGAGTCCTCATGTCGCTTCTTCGTTCGACGCCCCCGTCCCGGGCGTGGCTTTCGGCTGTCCTGCTGCTCGCCGCGTCCCCCGCGGCGGCCCAGCCCGGCTTCGACCCGGACGCGCTGACGCCCGCCATGGCCTCGCAGCGTGCCGTCGACACGTCGCCGGAGCTCGCCGCGCTCCGCGCCCAGGCCGAGAGCGCGCACCTCGGCGCGGACGGCGCGATCATCGGGCTCGTTCCGCGCCTGACCTTGAGCGCCGGCTACCGCCGCCTGAGCCCCATCACCAACCCGCCCTTCGGCGGCCCGCCCCTCGACCCGAACGACCCGACTGTCGCGTCCGATCTCTCCGGCGTCGACGACCCGGAGGCCGCCGCGCTCTTCGACCGGCTCACCCGGGGCAACGCGGACGAGGCGGCGTTCCCGGTCTTCCTGAACAACTACGAGGTGCGCGCCCGCCTCGACTACTCGATCACCGCGGCCGTGCTCCGGGAGCTCCCGCGCCGCCGCGCCGCCGCGCTCCAGGCCGAGGTGGCCGACGTGACCATCGAGGACGGGGCCCGGCAGGTCGCGCTCGCGGCCCAGCGGGTCTACTTCGCCGCGGCGTCCGCCCGCGCCGCCGACGAGGTCGCCCGGGAATCCCTCCGCCGCGCCCAATCGGACCTCGCGCTCGTCCGCGCCCGCCTCGAAGGCGGCGACGCGACGCCGGCCGAGGGGCTCTCCGCCGAATCCGCCGTGGCCATCGCCGAGGCCGAGGTCGCGCGCTCGGAGACCGAGGTCGCCGTCACGAACGCGCAGCTCGCCCAGGCGCTCCACGTGGACGACGCCGCGGCCCTCACGCTCGCGCTCCCGCCGGTCGTCGACGCGGCCTCCCTTCCGGCGGCCGAGGCGCTGCTCCCCGGCGCGCTCGCGCAGCGGCCCGAGCTCCGGGTGCTGCGGGCGACGGAGGCGGCGCAGGAGGAGACCCGGCAGTCGACGCGCTCCGGGCAGCTCCCGGACCTCTCCGTGTACGGCGACATCGTGAGCGCGAATCCGAACCAGCGGATCTTCCCGCCGAGCCAGCGCTTCACGACCACCTGGGAGATCGGCGTGACCCTCGCCTGGTCGCCGAACGACCTGCTCACCTCGGGCACCGCCGTCGACCAGGCCAGCGCCCAGCTCGCGGCCACCCAGGCCTCGCTCCGGCAGGCCGAGGAAGCCGTCGCCCTCGAGCTTCGCGTGGCGCGCGCGCGGCTCCTCGCGACCGAGCGCGAGATCGCCCGGCGTCAGGCCGCGCTCGGCGCCGCCGAGGCCTCCCAGCGCCTGCGCGTCGCCGAGCTCGAGGCCGGCGCCACCACGGCGGCCGAAGTCCTGCGCGCGAGCGTCGCCGTCGACGAGGCGCGCATCGCGCTCCGGCGCGCGGAGATCGACGCCCGCGCCCTCGCGGCGGAGCTCGACTTCGCCGCCGCCACCCAGACCTGGTCCCCTGCCGAGGCTTCCCGATGAGCGACGACGACACGAAGCGCGAGAGCGGCGAGACGCCGGCCGTGACCACCGAGAGCGGCGAGACCGCGGGCGCCGAGCCGCGCCCGAGCCGGGCCCGGCAGGCCGTCACCTACCTGGCCCTGGCGGCGTCGGTCGTCGTGGTGCTCGGCGGCATCGCCCTGGCCAAGGCCGATCAGATCGGCGCCATGATCGAAGACGGGGAGAACTTCCAGCTCCCGCCCATCGCGGTGACCGAGGCCGTGGCCACCCCGGCCACCTGGGCGACGACCTCGGAGGCCGTGGGCTCCATCGTGGCGCGCCGCACCGTGCCCCTCGCCGCCGAGGTGGGCGGCAAGGTCACGCGCGTGGGCTTCGCGTCCGGCGAGGAGGTACGCGCCGGCCAGGTGCTGCTCACGCTCGACTCCGCGCTCCCCCGGGCCGAGCTCGCCCAGGCCTCCGCGCGCCTCCGCCTCGCGGAGCTCGAGCTGGCCCGCATCGAGACGCTGCGGGCCCGCGGCGCGCGCACCGACGCCGACCAGGAGCGGGCGGAGGCGGACCGGGACCTCGCGAAGGCCGTCGAGGACGCCGCCCGCGCCAGCGTCCGCATGCGCACCGTGAAGGCGCCCTTCGCGGGCCGCCTCGGCATCCGCGACGTCGAGCCCGGTCAGATCGTCCAGGCCGGCGCCGTCCTCGCGACCATCCAGGCCTCGGCCGCGCCCGAGGTGGAGTTCAGCGTCGGCGAGGACGAGGTGCCCGGGCTCGCCCCGGGGCTCCGCGTCGAGGTCCGGGCGTCGGGCCGGGAGGCGCCGCTCACGGGCACCGTGCGCGCTCTCGACAACCTCGTCCGCGAGGGCAGCCGGAGCCTCCGCGTGCGGGCGACCCTCGACGTGCCGGAGGGGGCGGCCGCGCCGGTCCCGGGGACCTACGCGACCGTGGTGCTCAGCCGGGCGCTCGAGCGCGAGGTTCTCGCCATCCCCGAGACCGCGGTGAGTTATGCGGCCTATGGCACCTCGGTCTTCGTCATCGATGAGGGCGAGGGCGGCCTCGGCGTGCGCCAGGCCTTCGTACAGCTCGGCGAGCGTCGCGGGGACCTCGTCGAGGTCCGCGAGGGCCTCGACGCCGGGGCCCGCGTCGCCGCCTCGGGCGTCTTCAAGCTGCAGGACGGCTTCCGCGTGGTCGTCGACGAAGCGGCCGGCGACGAGGACTGAGCCGTGGCGATCACCGACCTCTTCATCAAGCGCCCCGTCGTGGCGGTGGTGGTCAACGTGACCATCCTGCTCGCCGGCCTCTACGCGGCCACGACGCTGACGGTTCGCCAGTTCCCGCGGAACGACAACGCGACGGTCGTCATCACGACGCCCTACGTGGGCGCGGACCCGGAGCTCGTCGCGGGCTTCATCACCACGAGCATCGAGCGCGCCGTCTCGTCGGCCGACGGCGTCGACTACATCGAGTCCCAGAGCGGCCGCGGCGTCTCCATCGTCTCGGCCCGGCTCCAGCTCGGCTACGACGCCAGCCGCGCGCTCGCGGACATCAGCTCCAAGGTGGACGAGGTGCGCGGCGACCTGCCGGCCGAGGCCGAGGTCCCGATCCTCCAGGTGCAGTCGGCGGACAGCCAGTTCGCCGCGGCTTACCTGAGCTTCGGTTCGGACGTGCTCGCGCCGAACCAGGTCACGGACTACCTCGTGCGCGTCGTGCAGCCGCGCCTGGCCTCCGTGCCGGGCGTGCAATCGGCGAACATCCTCGGCGCGCGCACCTTCGCGATGCGGGCCTGGCTCCGCACCGAGGACCTCGCGGCCTTCGGCCTCGACGCCGCGGCGGTGACGGGCGCGCTGCGGGCCAACAACGTGCGCGCCGCGGCCGGCTCCGTGGAGACCGACGCCCTCGACATCCAGCTCTCCACCAACACGGGCCTCGAGTCCGTCGAGGACTTCGAGCGCCTCGTCGTCGCCGACACGGGAGAGCGTCTGGTGCGCCTTCGGGACGTCGCGGACGTCGAGCTCGGGAGCGAGTCCGAGGACCAGGAGGTGCGCTTCAGCGGGCAGAACTCGGTCTTCTTCGAGATCAAGGCGCTCCCCGACGCGAACAGCCTCGACGTCATCCGCGGCGTCCGCGCCGAGCTCGCGTCCATCCAGGAAGACCTGCCGCCGCAGATCGAGGCGACCTTCGCCTACGACGCGACCGAGTACATCGAGGCCGCGCTCGAGGAGGTCGTGAAGACGCTCCTCGAGACGCTGCTCATCGTCACGCTCGTCATCCTCGCGTTCCTCGGCTCCTTCCGCTCCGTGCTCATCCCCGTGGCGGCGATTCCGGTCTCGCTCGTCGGCGCGGTGTTCCTCATCCAGCTCTTCGGCTTCACGCTGAACCTGCTGACGATCCTCGCCATCGTGCTCGCCGTGGGGCTCGTCGTGGACGACGCCATCGTCGTCGTCGAGAACGTCGAGCGGCGCATCCGCGAGGGCATGTCGCGCGTGCAGGCGGCGGCGCTCGGCTCCCGGGAGCTGGTCGGGCCGGTCACCTCCATGACCATCACGCTCGCCGCGGTCTACGCGCCCATCGCCTTCCAGGGCGGGCTCACGGGCTCGGTCTTCCAGGAGTTCGCGCTGACCCTGGCGGGCGCCGTGGCCATCAGCGGCGTCGTCGCGCTCACGCTCTCGCCGGTGATGGCGCAGCGTCTCCTCCCGGACGCGGACGCCCGGGAGACCGTCGTCAGCCGCGCGGTGAGCCGGGCCCTCGAGTGGCTTCAGCGCAACTACCTCCGGGCCCTCCGCTTCACGCTCCGCTACCGGCCGGCGATCTACGTGACCTGGCTCCTCCTCTTCGTCGCTACCTTCGGGCTCTTCGCCATGTCGCCGCGGGAGCTCGCGCCGGCGGAGGACCAGGGCGTCGTCTTCGGTCTCCTGAACACCTCGGGTAACGCGACCATCGCCGACCTCGCGCCGGACACGGCGCGCATCGACACGATGCTCCGCGGCCTCGACGAGGGCGCCTACACCTTCCAGATCACCGGACCGGACGGCGGCTTCTGGGGCGTGGCGCTCGACTCCTGGGAGGAGCGGAGCCGCTCCGCCGCCGAGGTCAGCATGGAGGTGCAGCAGATGGTCGGCGGCATCGCCGGCGTCGAGGCGTTCCCCATCACGCTGCCGGCGCTCCCGGGCGGCGGCAACTTCCCCGTCGAGGTCGTGCTCATGTCGCCGGACTCGCACGACGTGATGCTCGAGCACGCCATGAAGCTCCAGCAGGCCGCGGCCACGAGCGGGCTCTTCGCCTTCCCGCCGCTCATCGACGTGAAGTACGACCGGGTCTCGTCCCGCATCGTCCTCGACCGGGACAAGGTCACGGCCAGCGGCCTGACCATGGCGGACGTCGGCAACGCGCTCGCCGCGAGCCTGGCTGAAGGCCGCGTGGACCGCTTCAGCCGCTACGGCCGGAGCTACGAGGTCATCCCGCTCCTCGGCGACGCCGACCGCGCGCACCCCGAGCAGCTCGGGAGCCTTCGTCTCCGGGCCCCCGGCGGCGACCTCGTCCCGCTCTCGACGCTCGCGAGCTTCGAGACCGAGGTCGTCCCGCGGACGCTGAACCGCTTCGACCAGCTCAACGCGATCAAGGTGAGCGGCGTGCCCACGCGCACCATCGGCGACGCCGTGGCCTTCCTCGAGCAGCAGGCCGCCGAGACGCTCCCCCGGAGCTACACGCTCAGCTACACGGGTGAGGCCCGGCAGCTGAAGGCCGAAGGGAACAGCTTCGAGATCAGCTTCGCCGTGGCGCTGGTGCTCGTCTTCCTCGTGCTCGCGGTGCAGTTCAACAGCTTCCGCGACCCCTTCGTGGTGCTGGCGGGCTCCGTGCCGCTGGCCATGTTCGGCGCGGCCATCTTCACGTTCCTGAAGATGCCGAATCCGATGCTGCCGCACTTCACGGACGGCTGGACGACCACGATGAACATCTATTCGCAGGTGGGTCTCGTGACGCTCGTCGGGCTCGTCGCGAAGAACGGCATCCTCATCGTCGAGTTCGCCAACGAGCGGCAGCGGGCGGGCCTCTCCAAGGTCGACGCGGTGCTCGAGGCGGCGCGGACACGGCTCCGGCCCATTCTCATGACGACGACGGCGACGGTGCTCGGGCACTTCCCGCTGGTCCTCGTCACGGGCGCGGGCGCTGCGGCGCGGAACAGCATCGGCGTCGTGCTCGTGGCGGGCATGGCCATCGGCAGCTTCTTCACGCTCTTTTTCGTGCCGGCGCTCTACCTGCTCTTCGCGACGCGCCACGAGGCCGAGGTCGAGATCCCCGAGGCGGCGACGGGCGAGGCCGGGCTCGCGCCCATCGCCGCGGAGTAGGCCGCCTCCCCGTTACGAAAGGGAACACCCGGCGCCGACTTTGGTAAACTGCGCGCCGATGACGGGGCCCGTGCCGCCGGACGACGAGGCCAGCCGGCTCGCGCTCCTGCGTGAGCTCGACGTGCTCGACTCGGAGCCCGAGCCTATCTTCGACCGGGTCACGCAGCTCGCGGCGCATCTCTTCGAGATGCCCATCGCCCTGGTCTCCCTCGTCGACACCGAGCGACAGTGGTTCAAGGCGCGCGTCGGGCTCGCGGCGCGCGAGACCCCCCGCGAGGACGCCTTCTGCGCCTGGACCATCCACGGCGACGACGTGCTCACCGTGCCCGACGCGGCGGCGGATCCCCGCTTCGCCGAGCATCCGCTGGTGGTGGGCGAGCCGAACATCCGGTTCTACGCGGGCGCTCCCCTGAAGAGCGAGGCGGGCGCGCTCGGGACGCTCTGCGTGATCGACCGGAAGCCGCGGACCTTCGCCGACGCGGACCGGACCACGCTCGAGCACCTCGCGGCCATCGTGACCGAGGCCCTCGTGCTCCGCCGGGACCGCCTGGTGAGCGACCGGCGGGCGCGACTCCTCGCGGCGGCCGAGGAGCTGGCGGCCATCGGGCATTGGCGCGTCGACCTCGCGCGGCAGACGCTCTTCTGGTCCGACCAGGTCTATCGCATCCACGGCCTCGACCCGGCGACCTACACGCCGACGCTGGAAGCTGCCATCGAGGCCTACCACCCGGACGACCGGGATCTCGTCGCGCGCTCCGTCGAGCGCTGCATCGCGGAGCGTGAGCCCGCGGATTTCGAGGCGCGCATCGTGCGGCCCGACGGCAGCGTTCGCCTCGTGCGGGCCATGGGCGTGTCCGAGGGGGCCGGCGCCGAGGCCGTAGGCATCTTCGGCGTGTTCCACGACATCACGGAGCGGAAGGAGCTCCGCGACCGGCTCACCCAGGCGGAGAAGCTGGCGTCCATCGGCACCATGGCCGCCGGCGTGGCCCATGAGATCAACAACCCGCTCACCTACGTGAAGGTCAACGCGCTCACGCTGGCCGAGGAGATGGAAGCGTGGATGGGTGACCGCCCCTCGGGGCGCCTCGTCGGCCTCCACGAGCTCGTCGAGGAGATCCGCGACGGCGCCGAGCGCATCGAGCGGATCATGGGTGGGCTGAAGGTCTTCTCGCGGCGCTCGGAAGGGCGTCGCGAGGAGGTCGACCTCGAGCGCGTGGTCCAGCTCGCGCAGCGGCTCTGCGCCAACGAGCTGCGGCACGCAGCGCGCTTCGAGCTCGAGGTCGAGGCGCCGGCGAGGGTGACCGCGGACGAGACGCAGCTCGTGCAGGTCGCCGTGAACCTCATCGTCAATGCCTGCCAGGCCATGGAGGGGGACGCCGAAGCCAACCTGGTCCGCGCGCGCATCGGCCGCGCCGGCGACCGGGCGTTCCTCGTCGTGTCGGACACGGGCGCGGGTATGAGCGAGGACGTGCGGCGGCAGCTCTTCACGCCCTTCTTTACGACCAAGGAGCGCGGCGTGGGCACGGGCCTCGGCCTCGCGATCACGCACGGGATCGTGACGAGCTTCGGCGGGACCATCGACGTGGCGTCCGAGCTCGGGAGCGGGACCTCCTTCCGCATCGAGCTGCCCGCCCGCGAGGACGACGCCTAGCCGCTCGGTCGGCCTAGCCTCGAACGCTGCCCGGGGTCACGCCGGTCCAGCGCTTGAAGGCGCGTTGAAAGGCGCTCGCCTCCGAGAAGGCGAGGGCCTCCGCGACCTCCGCCACCGTCGCGCCCCGCGCCAGGAGATGCACGGCGCGGTCGCGCCGCAGCGCGTCGCGAAGCCCCCGGTAGCTCGTGCCCGCCTCGCGCAGCTGCCGGGCGAGCGTGGCCGGCGCGCGGCCGAGGGACCGGGCGACCTCGGCCTGGCCAAGCTGCGGGTCGCGGGCGAGGACCGCGCGCACCGCGCTCTCGAGGGAGCTCGGCGCCGGCTCGGAGAGCATCGCCCGGAGGCTCGGGCCCCGCACCCACGCCGCGACCTCGACCGCGTCTCGCTGGATGGGGAGCTGAAGGGCCTGCCGCGGGAGGCGGAGCGCGGCCGGGCCCGGGCCGAAGGTCGGCGCCACGCCGAAGAGGAACAACTTCGAGGGCCGGAAGACCCGGCGCATCTACGCGGTGCCGGAGAAGACCGCGGCCTGCGATCCTGTCGCCGAGCATCCGCTCGCGCTCGGGCTCCTCGACCGCGTGCTCCAGGCGAACTACCTGCTCTCGCAGCTCCAGGTGATCGAGATCCTCCCGGGCGAGGTCGCGCAGCCGCTCCATCCCGACGACGCCTTCTATCCCTTCCCGCGCCCGCGCAGGCACCTCGGCGCGGCGACGGTGGTGGCCCTCGACGACTTCACGGAGGAAAACGGCGCGACCGTGGTGGTGCCCGGGAGCCATCGCTGGGGAGACCGGGTCCCGAAGCCCGAGCAGGCGATCCCCTGCGTGATGCCCGTGGGCTCGATGGTCTTCTTCCTCGGGACGCTCTGGCATGGCGGTGGCGCCAACCGGAGCGCGGCGCCTCGCCTCTGCGTCACGGCGCAGTACTGCGAGCCCTACCTGCGCACGCAGGAGAATTTCTCGCTCTCGGTGTCGCCAGAGCGCCTGCTCGGGCGGAGCGAGCACATGCTCCGCCTGCTCGGCTACAGCATCCACCCGCCCTTCATGGGCATGGTCGACGGGAAGCACCCGAAGCGCCTGCTCCCGGCCTGATCCGCCGCGCGGGCCCGAATCCACGCCGATCTTGGCTACGCTGGGCGTCCGGTCCCGACCGAGCCCAGCATGTCCGACGTCGACGCCTCCTCGCCGCGCCGCTTTCGGCGCCTCCGCACCGTCCTCCGCTGGGTCGGGCGCGCGGTACTCGTCCTCGTGCTCGGCATCGTGGGCGTGCTCGTGACCTATCGCGACGCCTTCGGGGCCTCCGCCGAGGGTGCGCGGCTGGCGGAGATGCAGGCCTCGCCGCAATGGGACGGGGACGGCTTCGAGAACCCCGAGCCCCTCTGGAACGGCTTTTCGTTCGGGTGGTTCATCGAGAAGAGCTTCGCCGAGGGGCCGCCCCAGGCGCCGGAGGACGCGCTCCCGGTGCGTGACCCGCGCCCGGCCCTCGCGGCGCCGCGGGGGCTGCAGATCACCTGGCTCGGTCACTCGACGAGCGTCGTGCAGATCGAGGGGGCGACCTTTCTGCTCGATCCCGTGTGGGGGCCGGCGGCCTCGCCCGTGCCCTGGCTCGGGCCCGCGCGTTGGTCCGAGCCGGTGATCCCCCTCGATGAGCTGCCCGAGCTCGACGCAGTGATCATCAGCCACGACCACTACGACCATCTCGACATGCCCACGGTGAAGGCCCTCGACACGCGCGACGTGCCGTTCTACGCGCCGCTCGGCGTCGGCGCTCACCTGGCGCGATGGGGCGTGCCCGAGAGCCGCATCGTCGAGCTCGACTGGTGGGACCGGCGGGAGGTCGCGGGCATCGAGCTCGTGTGCACGCCTTCGCGCCATGCCTCGGGGCGGGAGCTGCTCGACCAGAACGCGACCCTGTGGGCCGGCTGGGCGTTCCTCGGCGACGCGAAGCGCCTCTTCTTCAGCGGCGATACGGGGCTCTTCGACGGCATGAAGCGCATCGGCGAGGAGCTCGGGCCCTTCGACGTGACGATGGTCGAGGTGGGGGCCTACGACGCGGCCTGGCCGGATTGGCACCTCGGACCCGAGCAGGCGGTGCAGGCGCACGGATGGCTCCGGGGCGACGTGATGCTGCCGGTGCATTGGGGCCTCTTCGACCTGGCCTTCCATGGCTGGACCGAGCCCATGGAGCGCGTGCTCGCCGCGGCGGAGGCCACGGGCACGCGCGTCGTCACCCCGCGCATCGGCGAGACCGTCGACGCCGACGCGCCCCGCCCTCCCGAGCGCTGGTGGCCGGAGAACGCCTGGCAGACGGCCGAGGAGGCGCCGGTCATCGCGACGGCCGTCGACGGCCGGCCCGCCCGCGAGTGAGCCGCGGACGGAATCGTCTATCCTGGCGGCATGAAGTCTCCCGCGCTCGCCCTCGCTCTCGTCGCGCTCGGAGGCTGCTTCCAGTCGGTGGTCACGGAGGGCCGCGACGAGGCCCGCGACGGGGGCGGCGGTGTCGCGGACGGAGGTCTCGACGCCGGGCGTGACGCGGGCCGCGACGCGGGGTTCGACGCGGGGCGACCGGACCTGGGGCTCCCTGACGTCGGGTTCGACCTCGGGCTCGACCTCGGGCCGCCCGACACGGGCGTCGACCTCGGGGTTCCCCCGCCTCCACCGGAGCTGCGCGCGCCGGCGTTCGGGACGCTCACGGGCAGCCTGCACGCCCCGGCGGACGGGCTGAACGCGCCCCTCCGCCCCTGGTTGCTCTGGGCGCCGGTCGCCGAGGCGGAGCGCTATCGGGTGCAGCTCGCGGCTTGCCCCGGTGGACCCTGGGAGGACTGCTCCTTCGCGAGCCCGGAGGTCGACGTCCAGGTCCGGGGCGCCGCCGCGCGGGCCGGCGATGCGCTCCGCTTTCGTCCGGCGGAGCCGCTCCCGGTCGCCACCACCCCGCCGGTGGGGCGCCGCTACGTCTGGCGCGTCGCGTCCTGCGACACGGTTGGCTGCGGGGACTTCAGCCCTTCCCGCTACCTCTTCGTGGGGCGCGACCGGCACGACCTCGACGGCGACGGTTACGGCGAGCTCGTCGTCGCGGCGCAGGGAAGCAGTGACGACGTCCCCGAGTATCCGGGTCGCGTCCTCGTCTACCGCGGCGGTCCCATGGGCCCCGCCGCCTCGCCGGAGTGGACCCTGGAGACGCCGAATCCCGTGGGCTTGGGTGCGTTCGGAGCCTTCATGGCGGCGCTTGGCGACATGGATGGAGACGGCTTCGGTGACCTCGCCATCGCCGCGCCCGCGGAAGTGAGCGGAGGCCTCCCCACCGGTCGGGCCTACGTCTTTCGCGGCGGTGCGATGGGGCCCGTGAGCACGCCCATCGTCCTCGATGCGCCGCGCCGTGGCCTTTTCGCGAGCTTCGGGCGGCCCGCCGCGCTCGGCGACCTGAACGGCGACGGCTTCGCCGACCTCGCCATCGCCAACGCCCCGGACGAGGTCTACGTCTACCTCGGCGGGGAGGTCGTGCCGACCATGCCCGATGCGTCGCTGCGCCCGCCGGCGCTCGACGCCCCCATCCTCACGGCGTCCTTCGCCCAGGTCGTCGCGGGGCCTGGTGACGTCGACGGCGACGGCTATCCCGAGCTGCTGGTCGCGGCTTCTCGCGAGTCCGGTCGCGGCGGGGTCGGGCTGCTGTATCCCGGGGGCGCCGGCGCGGTCGCGTCGATGCCGCGCTGGGCGGCCGACGAGAGCGTTGTGCCGACCGACCGCG
>JBCDGX010000078.1:0-13166 GCA_038750805.1 Myxococcota bacterium | reverse complement strand
TGCACGATCCCGCGCTGCGGCGACGGGGTGCTCACGGGGGACGAGGCCTGCGACGACGGCGAGATGAACTCGGACACGGCGCCGGACGCCTGCCGGACGACTTGCCTGCCGGCGAGCTGCGGGGACCGCGTCACCGATACGGACGAGGGCTGCGACGACGGGAACGACGTGGACGACGACGCCTGCTCGAACGCCTGCATCGCGGCGTCCTGCGGCGACGGCGTGCTCCAGGCGGGGGCGGGCGAGGAATGCGACGACGGCGCGATGAACTCGGACGCCGCCGACGCCTGCCGAACGAGCTGCCGGCTCCCCGCCTGCGGCGATGGGATCGTCGATGGCGGCGAGGGTTGCGACGATGGGAACCTCGACGAGGAAGACGAGTGCAACCCCGAGTGCGCGCCGTCGAGCTGCGGCGACGGCTACGTGTCCGCGACGGAGGCCTGCGACGAGGGGGAGGCCAACGGGACCGCCGTCGGTGGCTGCGACGCCGAATGCCGCGGGCTCGTCGCGCCGCCGCCCGGGGACCTCGGCGGTCCGGGCCTGCTGGACGGTGGCGCCGGGGCGCCGGACCCGGTGGTGCAGGGCTGCGGGTGCGCCGCGGGCGGTGACCCGAGCTCGGCGCTCGTGGTGCTCGCCCTGCTCTCGCTCCGGCGGCGGTCCCGGCGGCGCTGAGGCGTGGCGCCTCCGCGGAACGACCGTTTGGTACCCTCCCGCATGACTTGTCGTTGGGCGCCGGCCGGCGCCGTCGTCGCGACGTTGGCGCTCCTGGCGCTCGCGCCCTCCGTGCTCCGGGCCCAGTTCGAGCCCGTCGTCACCACGCTGACCGATGGGAGCGGCTACGTCTGGGACATCGACGCTTCCTCGGGGGAGATCCGCGGCCGCGACCTCCTCGACGTCGCCTTCGAGTTCTGGCCCCAGCTCTGCGTCACGACCGACCTCGCGAAGGCGGCCTCGTCGCCCTGCCGCTTCGGAGGCGAGGTGTTCAGCCTCGGCTTCTCGGCGATGCCGGTGGTCGGGCCCCTCGGGCGCGGCACGGAGGTGCGCATGGGGCCCGACATTCTCGGGAGCCCCTCGAGCCTGCGCGTCGGCCGGAGGGTATGGGTCCCCGAGACCGGCGTCGGCTTCGCGCGCTACGTGGAGGTCATCGAGAACGCAGGGGTTGCGGCCATCACCTTCAAGGTCCGGCTGGGCGTCGTCGGAACCCTCGGCGCCGGCTTCGGTCACGGGACCGCGACGCGGGTCGTGACGACGGATCGCGGTGGTGCCCCGCTCGCGCCGGGGCTCTTCTGGATGGTCGCCGACGACGATCTGCCCAGGGCGGGCGCGCCGGCTGCCGCCGTCGTCATGGACGGCCCGGGCCGCGACGGGACCGCGGCGGTGGTCCGCGACGTCGACGAGTTGCTCTTCGAGTACGAGCCCGTGACGCTCGGGCCGGGCGAGCGCGCGGTGTACGTCCATTTCCTCGGCGCGCGTTTGGACGCCACGGACGCCGTGGCGCTGGCCGGCTCGCTGCTCGCCCCGAGCGACGACGATTTCGTGGGCCTCGGGCCTTTCGCCCCGGACATCCGGAACTTCGTGGTGCGGCCGCCGAACTGCGGTGATGGCGTGCTCCAGGCGGCGGAGGGCGAGGCCTGCGACGACGGGAACGATGTGGACACGGACGCCTGCACGTCGTTCTGCCTGGAAGCGGTCTGCGGCGATGGCTTCGCGTGGGCCGGGACGGAGGCGTGCGACGACGGGAACGGCGTCGATACGGACGAGTGCACGAACGCCTGCACGCTGGCGCAATGCGGAGACGGCATCCTGGCCCTCGACGAGGCCTGCGACGACGGCGAGGGGAACTCGGACACGGCGGCGGACGCCTGCCGGACGAGCTGCGAGCCGGCGGGCTGCGGCGACGGGGTCGTCGACACGGACGAGGGCTGCGACGACGGGAACGACGTGGACGACGACGCCTGCTCGAACGCCTGCGTCCTCGCGTCCTGCGGCGACGGCGTGCTCCAGGCGGACCTCGGCGAGGAATGCGACGACGGGGCGATGAACTCGGACGCCGCCGACGCCTGCCGAACGAGCTGCCGGCTCCCCGCCTGCGGCGACGGGATCGTCGATGGCGGCGAGGGCTGCGACGATGGGAACCTCGACGAGGCCGACCCGTGCAACCCCGAGTGCGCGCCGTCGACGTGCGGCGACGGCTACGTGTCCGACACGGAGGTGTGCGACCGCGGGGGCGCGAACATCATCTTCGGCGGCTGCAACGACGAATGTAGCGGGTTCGTGCCGCTCCCGCCGGTGGACCTCGGGGCGCCGGACCTCGGCTCGGACGGGGGGGCCGTGGACCCGGTGGTGCAGGGCTGCGATTGCGCCGCGGGCGGTGACCCGAGCTCGGCGCTCGTCGTGCTCGCCCTGCTCTCGCTCCGGCGGCGCCGGGCCTAACGGGCCGGGCGCCGGCGCGTAGGGATGGGCGTGCACACGTTCGGACAGGGCATCGTCGGGCTCCTCGCGCTCGCCCTCGCGCTCGGCGTGGGCGTGCTCGCCTGGGCCGGCGCGCGCCAGGCGGAGCGACGCATGCGGGCGGAAGCGCGGCGCCTCGACGCGGACGCGCGCCGCTGAGTCAGCGGGCGTAACGTAGCGCTGGCGGTCGCGGTCCCACCAAGCTCTCGATGACGCTCGACGCGCGGATCGAGAACGCCCCGGACTTCGGCCTCGACGAGCTCGAGGACGCGCTCACGCTCGACGCCCTCCTCGCGCGCGTGGCCGGGCCGGAGGGCTACGCGCTCGCGCATCATTGGACGCAAGGGGAGTTCCACCACGACGTGGTGCTCGAGCTCGCCGGGCGGTCCCCGGCGCCCGTGCTCGTCGTGGCGACGAACTGCAACGGCGGCGTGAAGGAGGTGCTGGCCTTCGACGCCGTGCCGAGCCGCGACGCGCTCTGGCATGCGCGCGTGCCCGAGAACCCGGAGTTCGCAACCGACCCGCTTCCAGCGCTCCGTGGCCGGCTCCGGACGACCCATTTCTTCGATCCGCGGGAGCTCCTCGCCCCCGACGCCCGCTCGGAGCTCAAGCCCGAGCACCGGAGCCGGCAGCGCGGCGGCGGCTGGGTGCCCCGGGAGCCCTGAGCTCCGCGGCGAGGCGGCCCGGACGCGCCGCCTTTCAGCGCATGCTGCGCGCGTCGAGCCAGGCGATGGCGTCGCCCCAGAGCCGCTCGTCGCGGAACCAGCCGAAGTGGCCGAGGGGCTTGCCCTCGGGCTCCACGTGGCGCCGCTCGAGGACCGGGTAGGCACCCATCATCGCGTCGACGGAGCGCGGCGTGCCCCATTTGTCGTCGCCGATGCTGTAGGCGAGCACGGGCGCCCGGAAGAGCGCGTAGCGCTCGAGGGGAAGCGTCGCGTCGTCGAGGAGGTAGTTCCGCATCCGGCACCAGCGCGCCCACTCGAGCGCCGCGCCCTTCGGGAGATCTTCGCCGCTCGCCCAGCTGCTCCAGGGCATGTAGCCGTAGAGCCGCGTCAGGAGCGGCAGCGTCAGGTGCGTGTGGAGGAAGACCATCGCCTTCTGCTCGCCGCCCTGCATGCGCCAATGGCCGCTCTGGGAGGAGAGCGTGATCATCCCGTCGAGGTCCTCGGTGCTCTCGAGGAGGCCCGCGAGCTGGCCGCCCACGCTGTGGCCGACGAGGAAGAGCTTATCCGGCCGAAGCGCGTCCCGCGCGTGGTCGACGACCGCGCTCATGTCCTTCTCGACCCAGTCGCGGACCCGCGCGTCGAAGCCGCGGAGCGAAGGGGGCGCCGAGTCGCCGATCCCGCGGTAATCGTAGGTCAGCGTCGCGTAGCCGGCCTCCGCCAGCGCGCACGCGAAGCGGCGGTAGAAGCGCCGGCGCACGGCCGTCGCGCTGCTCACGACCACGACCCGCCCCGTGGGCTCCGCGGGCCGGAAGAGCGAGGCGGCCAGCGGGTATCCGTCGCGCGCGGGGATGACGATCTCCTCGGGCGTGACGCCCCCTTCGGTGTCCTTCGGCTGGCTCATGGGGCTCCTTCCTTCGCTTCGGCGATGGCGCGCTCGAGGTCGCGTACGAGGCGATCGCGCACCAGCTCGACGGGCCGGACGTCGCGCTTGGCCTTCGCGAGGACGAGCGCGCCTTCGATGGCCGAGACCGTGTGCGTCGCTTCGGCGCGGGCGGCCTCCGGCGTGAGGCCGCGCGCTTCGAGGCGCTCGGCGATCAGCGCCACGATCCCGTCGAAGGCCTCGGCGCAGGCCGCGTGCACCTCGTCCACGTCCGGCGCCGCCTCGAGGGCGACGGTCGCGAGCGGGCAGCCGCGCTGGTAGGCGCTCGCGCGGAGCTGTTCGACGTATCCGTCGCAGAAGGCGCGGACGGCGGCGATGGGGTCGCCGGCGCGGTCCGCGAGCTCCGTGAGCCTCTCGACGACGGCGCGCCCCGAGCGGGCCACGGCGGCGCCCGCGACCTCGGCCTTGCCCCCGGGGAAGTGGTGGTAGAGCGAGCCCTTCGGGACGCAGCTCTCCTTCACGATGGCGCTGAGGCCCGTCGCCGCGTAGCCGCGGGCCCGGAGCAGGCGCCCCGTCGCGGAGAGCAAGCGGCGCTTCGTGTCGTCGGACTTTGCGTAGCCCACGGAGAATATTTAGACCGATAGGACAAATTTGTCCAGTCGGTCTATTTTGTTTGGCGCGTCCCTGCGCCTCGCCCGACCGGGCGCCTGCCCCCACTGCTAAGGTCCTGCGATGGGTGCCGAGCACGACCCCAGCCTCTACCCGCCCGGCGAGCGCGTGGTGGGGTGGTACCGCCACGACGACTTCGCGCGCCTCGCGCGCGCCGTGCTGCCGCTCGCGCTGGTGACCTCCCTCGGCTGTGTCCTCGTCGGCTATGCCCACGGGAGGCTCGCGACCCTCGACCCGCTCCTGCTGCACGCAGGCGAGGGGCCCGTCGCGACCGAGGCGCGGCGTCCGCGTCCCCCCACGCTTGCGGAGCGGCGTGCCCAGCTTCGGCACGTGGTCCCGGCGCCCCGCGGCGCGGACGGGCCCGGCGAGGCGCTCACGTGGGTGCTCTTCGCGCTCGGCCTCGGCCTGGTCGCGGCCGGGCCGCTCATGATGCTCTGGCGCCTGCGCGGCTTTCTCCGGAAGGAGGACTTCCTCCTCCTCCGGACGGACGGCCTCGTCCATCAGGCCGACGCGCTCCGCCTGAGCCTGCGCTGGGACGATCTCGAGCGCGTTCGCTACGACGGGGACCGGGACGCCATCGCCCTGGTGCTCCGCGAGCCGCGACCCGCGCCGGGGACGGACGTACCGGTCGATGCGATTCTGCTCCGCGAACGCTATGCGGGGACGAGCAAGGAGCGCCTCGCCGCACAGCTCGAGGAGCTCCGGCGCAAGGCCATCTGGGGGCTCCTGCCGCAGCAGCGCTGAGCGCCTCAACTCGCGCGCCCTTCCGCCGTTCCAGGACCCCTTGGAGAGGCGAAGGGGTTTCATGCAGATTGCGAAGGACCAGACCACAGACGCGGGCGATGGCATCGCGGCCGTCGCGCGCGACGCCAGCTCGCTCGGCTCGAAGCTCGTCGACGTGGCGGGGCGGGTCGACGCCGTGGCTGCCCAGATGGAAGAGCAGGCGACGCTCCAGCGCGAGCTGCTCCGCGGCGCGAAGGACGTCGAGACCCGGAGCGGCAGCATCCTCGGGCGTGCCGAGGAGGCTCGGAACGCCGGCCGTCAGCTCGAGGGCGAGGTCGCCTCGGCCCGGCGGAACGTCGACGCGACGAGCCAGGACGCGCGCCAGCTGACCGAGTCCTTCGACGCGATGAAGGAGCGCCTCGAGGTCTTCCAGGCGACGCTCCATCGCGTCGGCGAGGTTGCCCGGGTCATCCAGGGCATCGCCCAGCAGACGAACCTCCTCGCGCTCAACGCGGCCATCGAGGCCGCGCGCGCCGGGGAAGCGGGTCGCGGCTTCGCGGTGGTCGCCGGCGAGGTGAAGAGCCTCGCGCAGGAGACCGCGCAGGCCACGGGCGTCATCGAGACCACCCTCGGCGAGCTCGATACGGAGGCCAAGGCGCTCCTCGAAGTCGGCAACCGCTCCGCGAACGTCGCTGAGAAGGTGCGCGCCGGCTCCGAGGGTCTCGGCAAGGTCGTCGCGGCCGTTCAGACCGCCGTCGGCAACCTCGAGACGTCCACGGAGGCCATCGTCGACGACGCCCAGGTCGTCGGCCAGATCGGCGGCGAGCTCTCCGGCCACCTCGCCCACGCGGCAGAGAGCACGCGCGACGCCAGCGAGCACCTCGGCAAGGCCCGTGAGCGCGTGAACGGCCTCGTCGACGCCTCCGAGGCCCTCATCCTCGGGCTCGCCCAGCTCGGCGCCAAGACGGACGATACGCCCTTCATCCTGAAGGTGCGCGAGGTCGCGGCGCGAGTCTCGGAGGTCTTCGAGCGGGCCGTCGACCAGGGCGCCATCTCCATGCAGGAGCTCTTCGACCGGGCCTATCAGCCGATCCCGGGCTCGGATCCGGAACAGGTCACGGCGGGTTGCCTGAAGATCACCGACGACCTGCTCCCGCCGATCCAGGAGCCCGTGCTCCAGTTCCACGACCGCGTCGTCTTCATCGCCGCCGCGGACGAGAACGGATACATCCCGACGCACAACCTCGCCGTCTCGAAGACGCCGAGGCCGAACGACCCCGTGTGGAACGCCGCGAACTGCCGGAACCGGCGCATCTTCGGCGATCGCGTGGCCCTGAAGGGCGGCCGGAACCGGAAGCCCTTCCTGCTCCAGACCTACCGCCGGGACATGGGCGGCGGGAAGTACGTGCTGATGAAGGACGTCTCCGCGCCGGTGACCGTGCGCGGGCGCCATTGGGGCTGCGTGCGCATGGGCTTCAAGGACGTCTTCAACGGCTGAGCCTCGGGGCGGGTTTCGCCTACGCGGCCCCGCCAAATAGGCTTGCGTCGTGGGATTCCGCGACGACCAAGAGCAGCTCCGGGCGAAGAACGAAGCCCTGGGCAACGCCCTGCGCGACGCCGAGCGCCGCCTCGAGCAGGCCGAGCGCGTCGCCGACGCGCACGAGGCCAAGGACGAGCGCGACGAGAGCGAGCTCCGGGAGCTCCGCCGGGAGGTCGAGCGGCTGCGCCGGAAGGCCGGCGAGCTCCCGCGCCGCTCTCCGTCACCGGCCGCCCTGGCGGTCGGCGCCGCCCTCGTGCGGGTGCCCCTCGGCGGCCTCTTCTTCGGGGGCCTCCAGCCCGCCCCGGCGTTGGACGCGCCGCCGGCGGCGCCCGCGGAGGTCGCTCCGCCGCCGCCCCCGGCCGCCCCGAAGCCCGAAGCGGAGCCGGAGCCCGCGGCCGGGCCCTTCGACCGGGCGCGCTTTCTGGGGATCGTCACCGCCGCGGACGACCACCCCTCGGTCGAGGTCGGCCAGGGCTGCGTGCTCGACGTCCCCGTGGGTCCGGGCCCGCCCGTGGCCTCCGCCGCGACGCTGCGCTGCGGAGGCACGCTCGTCTACGACGGCGAGGAGGCGCTCGGCACGAGCATGCAGAGCTGGTCCTTCGCCCTCGAGCCCGGCGGCGCGCCGGGAGGCGAGGGGCCGACGTACCGCCTGGAGATGACCGACTCGGGCATGCGCACGGGGACGCGCGCGCAGCTCCGAGTGAGCACGATCCAGAGCTACGCCACGGCCTGGCGCGAAGGCGAGGTCGCCTGGCGTGTGAAGGTGGCGCTCGACGACTACAGCCTCCCGCGCCCGGCCTCGGCCATCCCGGCGTCGGAGCGGCTCGAGGCGCCCTTCGCCGAGGCCCTGCGCATGCGGGCGGAGGTCGAGGCACGCGAGGGTCCGGTCCCCTTCGACGAGGACGAGTGCGAGGTGCACGTGCACGGGTTGCTGCGGCGCGGGGGCTACGACTGCCGGGTGCGCGTGCGCTGCGGCGAGCGCCTCGTCTACGGCAGCGGCACCGCCGGCTGGAACCGGTGCGAGGCCAGCGAGGACGAGCCCGCGCGTCCCGGGCGTGCGGCGGACGGGGGGCTGACCGAGGAGGACGGCGATCCGCGGATGACCCTGGACCTCGAGGGCGAGCGCCTCGTGGTCGCGGACCGCGTCGACGGGGAGCTCTGGAGCGTGACCTTCGACCTCGAGGAGCACGAGGGCTGCGACCTCGACGATGGCGATTTCCGTGGGCGCGTGCGCGCGCTCGATGGGGTCTCGCGTCCGGGCCTGCGACTCGAGGAGGGGGAGCTCACGCTGCGGGCGGACGGCGCGCGCGCCGAGGCCGAGGTGAGCCTCGACTGCATCGACGGCTTCGGGACCATCTCCGCCGGGAGCGCTGTGTTGGCTGGGCGCTTCGGGCCCGGCTTCGCGACCTTCGCGGGCGTCGGCGTCGTCGCCGGCGATCACGTGATCTTCGAGCTCGACCGGCGCTGAGGGAGGCCGGCGGGCGGCGCCCCGGGTAGGTGCCTCAGGCGCTTGCTTCCCCCGTGACGATATGGACGCAGGCCGGGAGCGCCGTGACCCCCGCCCACGAGTGTGCCTCCCAGCGACTGGCCAGGCGCCGCTCGGCTTCGGCCTGCGTGGAGGCGCTCGTGCAGTCGAGGGCCGCCGCCATCGAGGAGAACGCCGTCAGCGCGAAGCGTGCGGCGGCCAGCGGGGTCGTGCTCGTGCCCATGGGCAGCGCGCCGCGCCATTCCCGGGCCGCGAGGCGTGTGAATCCCGAGGCGTCCAGCTCCTCGAGAAGCGTCTCGACGTCACCGTAGCGGAAGGGGCTCGGCGCATCCGGCGGCTCGACCGGGACGGAGACGAGCTCGGCCACCACGTCCCGCACGCTGCTCGCCCACAGGTTGTCCGACACGGGGCCCCAGACCGCGAAGGCGAAGCGCCCGCTAGGCGTGAGCCACTCGCGGAGGCGCGCGAAGGAGGCGCGTGGGTCCCCGAAGAACATCAGGCCGAAGCGCGAGCTCAGGCGGTCGTACGGGCGCGCGGGCGCCGGTGCGCGCTCCAGGTCGACTCGTTCGAAGCGCAGGTGGAGGTCCGCCGACCGGCTCCGCGCGACGTCGAGGAGGGCGGCGGAGATGTCGAACCCGTGCACCTCGGCGTCGGGGGCGGCCCAGCGGAGGGCGCGGGTGGTGGCCCCGCTCCCGCATCCCAGGTCCGCGATACGCGTCGCTCGCGACAGCGCGAGCGACTCCAGCAGCGGGGTGTCGACGGGCCGGAGCATGACCTCGAAGCCATCCAGATGGGAGCGCCAGTGATCCCCACGTACCTCGGACCAGTCTTCCATGCCGAGAGGCTGTCATCGTGAAAGTGATTTTCAAGTTCATTAAGGCAGATTCACCCCAAGGGCCTCGAGCTGGGCCTCGGCCTGGGGCGCCCAGCCCCGGTTGGCGATGGGGCTCGCGGGGCTCGGGTGGAGGATCTGCCCGATGCGTAGCCCCGCCGCGATCTCGTCGCCGAGCGCGGCTTCGGCGCGCTTTCGGGCCCAGGCGCCGACGCCGACGAGGAGCGCCGGCTCGAGGACCGCGACGAGCTCGCGGAGCGCCGTGTCGCAGACGTCGAGGAGCGGCTCGCGCTCGTGCTTCGGGAGCTTCTCGGGCACGCGGTTTCGGCCGCCCTCCTCGAGGAAGACGAGGGGGCAATAGTTGGCTACGAAGAAGCGCTCGAAGAAGGCCTCGGGCCTCTCGAAGCGCTCCTTCGCCCAGCCCCAGAGCCGCCGTCCGCTCACCTCCGAGCGCGTGCAGGAGAACCCCTGGATCGGCCGCTTCGGATGTTCGCTCGGGGGCTTGTCGACCGGCGCCTCGACGCCCAGCCAGTCCCGGGCGAGCGCCACCTCGCCAAAGGGCACGCCGGTCTGGCACATGCCCCAGGGCCCCGGGTTCATGCCGAGGAAGAGCACCTCCTTCGGCGCCCCGCCCCAGCGCTCGAGGTAGCGCTCGTGGGGCCGGTGCGCGTAGGCCAGCGGGTCGTAGACGTGGGCGACGGGCGGCGCGAAGGAGAGCTCGCCGCAGGCCTTCGAGAGGCGGCGGCTGAGGGCGACGAGGGGGCTCACCCGGAGGGGGTAGCACGCTGGCTAGGGGCGGCGCGGGGGGAGCGCGGCGGGGCTCCGGATCTCGGCGCGGAGCTCGGCGACGCCCGCGTGATCGTCCGTGGGCATGAGATCGCCCTCGACGCCCGCGTCGAGCGTGGCCTCGGCGCCCCCGGCCTCCTCGACGAGGCGCCGGAGCACGTGCATCTGGTCCGCGCTCAGGCCCTGGCCGATGAGCGTGGCACCGTACACGAAGCCGTAGACCAGCATCGCCGCCGGGACGCCGAGGAGCCCCCAGGGCGGGCGTCCGAGGGTCCAGGCGCTCAGGCCCCAGATGGCCGCGCCGATGCCGGCGAAGACGATGATCGCGTACACGGCGGTGAAGAAGGTCCAGACGCTCGGCTGCGGCGAGAAGCGTCCGACCACCCGTGGCGCCTCGTCCGCGCGGAGCGTCCCGTGCGGGTCGCCCTCGGCGTTGCGGAGCTCGACGACGAGGTAGGGCGACCAGAGCGTCCGCCGCTCGGGCACGAAGGCGAGGTCCGCGTGGCGCTCGAAGACGTGGCCGGCGACGTCAGAGGTCTCGGCGATGCCCGAGCGCAGCACGCTCATCATCTCGTCCGGCGTGCGCTCCGCCGTGAAGGCGAAGCGCGGCCGCATGCGCGGGCGGTCCACGGGGCGGTGCTAGGCGCGGGCCGCCGCGGCGGAAGGGAGCGCCCGCACGGCCCCCGCCTCAGCCGCCGGAGACGCCGAAGTTGAAGGGGAACTGCACGCGGCAGACGCCGCCGTCGGGACGCGGGAAGCGCCAGCGCCGCACCTGGCGGACCATGCAGCCCTCGACGCGCGAGCTCCGGAGCGTGCTTCGAGCGATGCGCGCCTGGGTCACGCGCCCGTCGAGCCCGACGGTCCAGTCGAGGGTGACCTGCCCCGCGAGGTTCGGCTGCCGCTGGACCTCGTTCTCGTAGCAGTACTTGATCGCGTTCTGGTTGGCGCGGACGACGCGGAGGATCTGCTCCGGCGAGAGGTAGCCGTTGGTGCGCGCCATGCCGCGCTGGACGCGGACGCGCCGCTCCATGGTCGCGCGCCCCATCACACCGGCGCCGCCCGAGCCCATGCCGCTGCCGCCCATGCCCGCGCCGAGGCCGGTCCCGACGTTGCCGGCGCCGAAGAGGGAGCCGGCGCCCGTGCCCCCGCCGCCCATGCCGAGCCCGCGAAGCCCGGCCCCGCCGGTGCCACGCCCGACCATGGTCGGCGCGTCCCCCATGCCGCCGAGGATCGCGCCGATGTCGGGCACGTCGAGGGCCGCCGCGATGGCGTTCTCGCCCCCGCCGCCGAGCGCGCCGAGGAGGCTCCCCTCCGGCGCGGCGGCGATGGTCTCGGTCACCTCGCCCTGGATCTGCGTGTCCTCTTGCTCGGCGGTCTCGTTGCCGACGCGGCCCTCCTCGTCGCGGGCGCGCTCGCCGCCGGTGTCGTCCCGCGTTCGCAGGCCCGGGTCCTCGGTCTCCGTGCCGCTCTCGGGCGCGAGCTCCTCGAGGAGGTCCTCCGGGGGTGGCGTCACGAGGAAGCGGCTGACGAGGTCCTCGTCGAGCTCGAAGGGGTCGCGCTCGAGGCGCCCGAGGCGGTTGTAGTCGACGAAGGCGACGACCAGCACGACCATCGCCATGAAGAACGCGAGGAGCACCGCCGCCAGCGTGCCCGCGTCGAAATCGCCGAGGGAGCGCGGCGGCGCGGCCGCGGGCCGGACGAACTGGAAGAAGAGGGCGACGGGGCCGAGGGTGACCACGCCGTAATCGTCGTGGCCGAGCGGCACCTGGCCGCGGAGCTTCTCGATGTCCTGGCGTTGGCCGCCGCGGAAGAGCGCCCCGCCGAGCCCCGGCCGCCAGTTGAGCGCGAAGCCCGCGCCGACCGGCGAGAGCACCTCGACGAAGCCGTCGGGGAAGACGCCCTCGGGGAGCGGAAAGGTCCCGTCCATGCCGAGGGTCACGGGCTCCGGGGTCAGCAGGAGCTCGTCCTCCTGGAGGGTCTCGTTCCAGACCAGGGCGACGCGAAGGGGGCGCGCAAGCGTCGGTGCGGCGGGCGCCGCCTTGCCGGGGCGCTTCACAGCCGCCGCTCCTTCGTCGTGCGCTCGAGCTCCGGGAGGAAGCTCCGATGGGGGAGCTTCGGGCGGTCGAACTCGGCCCGGAGCCGGTTCAGGAAGTAGAGGAGCTGCGGCGACTTCAGCTGGCCCGAGATGTCGAAGCCGGAGAAGCGGAAGACCTTCACGCTCCCTCCGTCACCCTCGACGACCTCCGTCTCCGCCGTCGCCTCACCCTCCTGGGCGGCCGCCGGCGCCGCGAGCAAGGCGGCGCCGCTGAGCATCGCGCCGAGGAGCGCCAGCGCGAGCGTCTTGCGCAGCGAGGGCCTCATTCCACGTCCTCCCATTCCTCGTCCCCGCCGTCGTCCTCCCATTCCTCGTCCTGCCCTTCTTCGACCCACTCCTCGTCGCCGCCCTCCTCGGCCCAGGCCTCGTCGGCCGCAGGAGCGTCCGCCATCGAGCGGATCTCCACGAGGTAGCGCTCGGCCAGCTCACGGCCCGGATGGCGCCGGGGCGCCGCGGCGAGGAAGGCCTCGAAGGTCGCGACCGAGTCCTCGCGCTCGTCCAGGAAGTCCGCACGCAGGATCGCATAATCGAGGAGCGCGTCTGGGTGGTTCGGCGCTTCGTCGAGGACCTCGCGGTAGAGGCGCCGCGCGACGCGATGGTCGCCCTGGCCCCGGCGCGCGATGGCGAGGGCCACCTTCGCCTCGAGGCTGCTCGGGTCCGCGCGGAGCACCGCCTCGTACTGCGCGCGTGCCCCGGCGAAGTCGCCGGCGTGGAGGAGCACGGAGCCCATGTTCATCTGCGCCGGGGCGTAGCGGGCGTCTGCCGCGATGGCCTGGCGAAAGGCCTCGAAGGCCGCCTGCGTGTCGCCGCGGGCGAGCTCGAGGAGCCCCTCGTCGTCGTAGACCTCGGCCCGGAGCCGGGCGTCGTCCTCGGGCACCAGCGCGAGGGCCTTCTGGAGGACGAGCTTCGCGATGTCGTAGGCCTCGCGGGCGCGGTAGATGCGCGCGACGACGAGGAGCGCGCGGGCGTTGCCCGGCTCGCGCACGAGCACCTCGCGCGCCTGGGCGAGGGCGTCGTTCCAGCGCTCCTGGGCGCGGAG